>JAUVAJ010000038.1 GCA_030591795.1 Desulfuromonadales bacterium
CCAGACCGGTCAGACCGTTCAGACGCACCGCCTCACGCAGAGCGACGGCGTCGAACCAACCGCAGCGTCGTGGCCGCCCGGTGGTCGCGCCGAATTCGGCCCCTTCTTTACGCAGTTTTTCACCGGCTTCGTCATCGAGCTCGGTCGGAAACGGGCCACTGCCGACGCGGGTAACGTAGGCCTTGGTGATGCCGACAACCTTGTTGATATGCCGCGGACCGATGCCGACGCCGGTACAGGCACCGCCGGCGACCGTTGATGACGAAGTGACAAACGGGTATGTGCCGTGATCGATATCGAGCAGGCTCCCCTGCGCCCCTTCAAACAGGACATTCTCACCCGCATCGATGCTGTTGCTGACCACGGTTGAAGCACAGCCGAGGTACTTTTCGAGTTTGACCGCGTAAGCCGAGTATTCGTCGATGATCGCTTGCTCCGAGAGCGGCTGTTCACCAAGATACTTCTCAATGATAAAATTCTTCTCCGGCAACACCTCTTTCAGCTTACGGGCGAAGGTGTCGGGGCGGCAGAGGTCGCTCATGCGGATACCGCGGCGACCGATCTTGTCTTCGTAAACCGGGCCGATACCGCGACCGGTGGTGCCGATCTTTTTGTCGCCCGATTTTTTCTCCCGGGCGATGTCGATCACCTTGTGGTACGGCATAATAATGTGCACGTTGCCGTCAACCAGCAGTTGAGTGTCATCCTTGAGATAGCCGCGCTTCTTCAGCCCTTCGATCTCCTCAAGGAACACCTGCGGATCGAGCACGACGCCGTTGCCGATGATGCAGCGTTTACCCTCATGCAGAATGCCGGATGGGATCAAATGCAAAACAATTTTTTCGTCACCGACGACCAGGGTGTGCCCGGCATTGTTGCCGCCTTGAAACCGGACTACATGCTTGCTGTACTCGGTATAGATGTCGACAACTTTACCTTTACCTTCGTCGCCCCATTGAGCACCGATAATTACCAGATTAGACATTTATATCTCCTGTTCAGGGCTGGACGTTGAAACGTCCGGCCAGAATTTCTTCGATCGCGACCGTATGCTCACTCCCGTTGTGCAAGTAGCGCAACGTGACTGTCTTATTATCCGGACCGATTATCATGACAAATTTGTAGTTCATTTTGGTTGCGTAATCGATGCTTTGCTCCAGATCGCGTTTGAGCATGTCGCGCGCGACCGAGCAACCTTGCTGACGCAGCGCCTGAGCAATCTGCTGGGCCAGAGTCTTATCCTCTGCCGACTGACAGATCAGGATGTCGGTACTTTTAAGCGCTACCGCATCGAGTTTCTGATCCAGCGCAAACAACAGATTAAGCAGGTTAAAAGTAAAGCCGGTCGCCGGGATCGCTTCGCCGAACACCGCGGTCAGGTTATCGTAGCGTCCGCCGCTGCAGACCGCCTTGCCGACGCCCGGCAGATAACCCTCAAAGGTGATGCCGGTGTGGTATTCGAGACCACACAGCGCGCCGAGGTCAAAAGTGACAAATTCCTCGACTTTATAGACTTCCAGCGTGGCCAGAACCGCCCGCAAATTGGCAATCGCCTGCTTTGAGCGTTGGTTATCGACCGCCGCTTCAGCCCGATCGAGCACCTCACGGCCGCCAAACAGGCGCGGCAACAACATAATCTGTTCACACAGCGCGGCATCGATATCAGTCGTTGCCAGCAACTGCCGCAAGCCGGAGACATCCTTGCGCTCGATGGTCTCTTCGATCTGGTGCAGCTGCTGCGCTGACAGATCCACCTGCTCCATGATACCGCGGGAGAATTCGACCTGACCGATGTCGATGGTGAAGGCCTCGACCCCGAGCGCCTGCAACGATTCAACCGCCATCACGATCATCTCGGCATCAGCTTCGGCACATTCCGGACCGTAAAGCTCCACCCCGGACTGAAACACTTCGCGATCTTTGCCCTGCTGCTGTTCCTCGTTGCGCAGCACCCGGCCATCGTAACTCAGGCGCAACGGCAACGGCCGCTCCCGCATCCTGGTCGCGACAATCCGCGCCACCTGCGGGGTGCAGTCCGGAGTAAACACGGCCAGCTGACCACTCTGGCGATCATCAAAGCGGAATGTCTTGTTGCGCAGGCCGGCACCCAGCCCCCGTTCCATAACGTCGAGAAATTCAAACGAAGGTGGAATCACCGGACGATAGCCCCAACGATCAAACAGATCGTGCAGGGTGCGGCGCAGGTATTCGATCCGGGCCGCTTTCACCGGCAGAAAATCTTTGACCCCTTTCGGCAGGGTCGTTGCGTCTGTCATCATTACCTTTATCGCACTCCCCGTTACAGGCAGACCTGCACGGCAGAAAGAATAAAATCATTAGCCTGCAATTGCTGTAAAACCTCATCGGAAACCGGGCTGTCGATATTGACCAACGAGATTGCCTGCCCCTCGATCTTGCGCCGCGACAGATTCATCATGGCGATATTGACCCCGGCAGCCGACAGCACCTGACCGATCGTGCCGATCACTCCGGGGGCATCCTGATTACAGATGACCAGGATGTTCCCTTCCGGATAGGCTTCGACGTGATAGCCATCGACCGCCACAATCCGGTAATCATCAGCCGAGAACAATACGCCATCGACACTGTGTTCACCTTCCGAGTCGACGACCGTCAAGCGGAGCGAAGTCTCAAAACCGCCGGTCGCCGTGCTGCGCATGTCGACAATTTCGATGCCGCTTTCCTGGGCCAGATGCGGTGCGTTGACATAATTGACCATCGAACCATACATCGGCGTCAACAACCCTTTCAACATCGCCATGGTCAACTGCTCGACCGGAAAACGCGTTACCTCACCGGCATACTCGATCGTAACCTTCTTCAGGCCACGTCCATGCAGCTGGGCCTGGAATGCGCCGAGCTTTTCCGCCAGCTCGATATAGGGCCGCATTTCAGCCAACAGGTCGGCACTGATCGACGGTACATTCGTACCGTTGACAATGATCCCTCGCTGCAGGAAATCGACCACCTGATGCGCAATCTGTACGGTCACATTGATCTGGGCGTCAGCGGTAGCCGCCCGCAGATGCGGCGTACAGATAACTTCATCCATCTGCCAAAGCGGATTCTGCTTCGGCAACGGTTCAATATCAAAAATATCGAGCGCCGCTCCGGCAACCCGCTCGCTGCGGATCGCTGCAGCCAGCGCAACATCATCGATCAAGCCACTCATGGCGCAGTTGATCACCCGGCAACCCGGCTTGATCTTTTCAAACGCCTCGGCATCAAGCAGATGCCGGGTTTCGGTGTTGAGCGGCACATGCAGCGTAATAAAATCGGCTTCGGCCAGCAAGCGATCAAAGTCAACCTGCTCGGCGCCCATTGACTGCACGGCTTCTTCAGACAGGTACGGATCATAAATAATCGGCTGCATCTTCAGGCCGAGAGCCCGCTCGACAACCAGACGGCCGATTTTGCCGGCGCCGACGACCCCGATAATTTTGCCGCTGATTTCCGTGCCGAGATAACGCTCTTTTTCCCAGCGGCCGGCCTTGATCGACGCATCTGCGGCCGGGATATTCCGCGCCAGGGCGAGCAGCATAGCGATAGTGTGCTCGGCGGTGGTCGTGGTGCTGCCGAACGGGGTGTTCATGACAATCACCCCTTTGCGGTTGGCCGCCGCCAGGTCCATATTTTCAATACTGATTCCGGCTCGCCCGACCACCTTCAGTTGTTTTGCGGCGGCAAACACCTCTTCGGTGACCGCGGTGCCGCCCCGAACAACCAGGGCGTCGGCATCAGCTACCTCAACCAGTAGCTCCGCATCAGACAACCCGGGATGGTAAGCTAACTCGATCCCGTCGGCCTGCTCGAAAACCTGCTGTCCTTCAATGGCGAATTTGTCGGCAATCAGTACTTTCATAACCTGTCAGCCCAATGTTCAAGAGCCACTTTCTTTTGCTATTTCGCGTATTTTCCAATCGAATAAGTTAGCAATTACACTTAATAGTGTCAAGGACAAAGCCCTGTTAAACAGCGGCTTGAGCTACATTTATCATTAATCGAGATCGCGCAGATATCGACTTAACAGACGGACACCGACGCCGGTACCACCAAAGGGATAACAAGGTCGCCCCTTCTCTTCCCAGCCGGTGCCGGCGATATCAAGGTGCACCCAGTTCAAACCTTCGGCGAACTTCTGAATAAATGCTGCGGCAGTGATAGTTCCTGCCGAACGTCCGCCGATATTCTTCATATCGGCCACCTGGCTCTTGATCTGCTCGGTGTACTCATCCCAGAGCGGCAACTGCCAGAGACGCTCACCCGACCGCTCACCGGCACGCAACAAACTACCGATCAGCTTGGTATCGTTTCCGAGCACCGCTGTCGCATGGTGCCCGAGTGCGATAATGCAAGCACCGGTCAAGGTCGCCAGATCGATCACCCGCACCGGATCAAACCGGCGCACATAACTGATGGCATCGGCCAGAATAAGGCGACCTTCAGCATCGGTATTGACCACCTCGATGGTTTTGCCGGAATGCGAGGTCAGGATATCACCGGGGCGAATCGCCGTACCGGACGGCATATTCTCGACTGCTGGCACGATCCCGACCAGGTTACACGGCAACTTCAACCGGGCGGCTGCCAGCATGCTGCCGATGACCGCCGCCCCGCCGCCCATATCCATCTTCATCTCTTCCATCCCTTCGGACGGTTTGATCGAGATGCCACCGGCATCAAACACCACACCCTTGCCGACCAGCGCGATCGGCTTATCCCCTTTGCGGCCGCCATGATGCTGCATAACAATCAGACGCGGCTCACGAACACTCCCCTGGGCGACGCCGAGCAGCGCCCCCATCTTCTCTTTGGTCAGTTCAGCAAGCCCGAGGACAGTGCACTCCAGACCGGCCGCCTGACACATCTGCTCGGCCTGATTGGCGAGATACTCCGGCGATTTGACATTGCCCGGCTCATTGACCAGGTCGCGGGCCAGAACCACCCCGGCACATACTGCCGCGGCCGCATCGACTCCGGACTGCACAGCTACCAGCTCTGCTGTCGACGCTAACAGGGTCACTGCCAGCGGTTTCTTGTCGGCCTTTTCATTATCTTCGGTCTGATAGCGGTCAAATTTATAGTCGCCGAGAATCGCCCCTTCGGCCAACGCTTCGGCCCGTTCGTCCGCTTCTGCCTTGCGCAACGGAAAAGTGGCAAAATCGATAGTCAGCTCGTGCCCATGCACCTTCTGCAAGCGCTGCACGGTCGTGCCGACGGCCAGTCGTAAAGTTTCACCGGTAACTTTTTTTTCATCGCCGAGACCGACCAGCAACACCCGCTCAGCCCGACAACCGGCCGGCGCGGTCAATTCCAGCAATTCGCCGGATTTGCCGGTAAACTTCTCCCGACCGGCGGCCTTTTTCAGGACAGCGGCCAGCTCTGCCGACAACCCCTGCAAGGTTACACTACGCAGCTTCCCCGCAACTGTTCCGAGTAACAGACACCCGGTCTTTTGCTGTTCCACTTTACCTGTCTTGACATTGATTTCCATCGAGTTCCTCCCCTATCCTGACGTCATGCGCCCGGTAATCATCTTCCCATTGTTTGCGCTGTGCATCGCTGACCGCGAGCAGCGCCTGCATCTGCCGGGCGACGGCCGGCAATTCAGCCAACCCCTGCCCGGGCTGCAAAGCCAGACCGGTACGTCGCCGTAAAACATCAGCCGGTGTTCTGGCCAGCTCAAACCGGACGGCGTAATCAACTTCAAGCCGCGTCAACGCGCTGCCTGAGACCACCGGTCGCAGCAGCTCTTCTTCTATTTTTGTGGCCGCGAGCAGCGCTCTGGTTCGGCCACCATAACGCTCGAACAGACGATCCAGCAATGCTGGTTCTACTGCGTAGGTCGCCAGCAACGACTGCTTCTCTCCGGCGCTGAACAGGCTGTAATCGCCCGTCACGGCTCCGGGTAGCGGCAGGGTAGCCGTCCGACTCTTGCCGGCCGGATGGCCGAGCCGCTTGCAGATCATACGGGCGACCTGTTCGGCGACCGCCCGGTAGGTCGTATACTTACCACCGGCGACCGACACCAGACCACTGGCCGATTGCAAAACGGTGTGCTCGCGCGAAACCTTGGACGCTTCACCAGTTTTTTCTTCACGTACCAGCGGTCGCAAACCAGCAAACGCCGAGATGACGCAGGCCCGGGTCAAACCGGCCCCCTGCAGATGCCGCGACGACTCTTCGAGCAGATAAGTGATATCCTCTTCAGTCGGCACAACGGTATCGGCCGGATCAGAAAAATCGATATCGGTCGTGCCGATCAGCGACACCTCACCCCAGGGGATGACGAAGAACAGCCGCTCATCCCGCCCGGAAGCGAGATAGATTGCTTCGTCGCCAGCATTGATGCGCGGTACGATGATATGTGTCCCACGGGTAGTGCGCAGCACCGGCTGCTGGGCACCGTCGAGTTTCCGGATCTGATCGAGCCAGGGGCCGGAGGCATTAACCACCACCTTGGCGGCAATCGTATGTTCGCGCCCATCGTCACGGTCGACGATACGCACCCCGGAGGTCATCCCGTCGGTCTGTAACAGGCCGACCACCTCGGCATAATTAGCTACGTCAGCCCCGGCTTCAACGGCACTGATAATATTCTCCAGGCAGAGGCGGGCATCATCCATGCGGCAATCCCAATAGACCGCCACCCCCTTCAACCCTTCTCGCTTCAGCTGCGGCTCCTGCTGAACCGCCGCATCCGCCGCCAACACACCATGAACATGGGTATTGCGAAACATCGCCAGCAAATCATAAATCGCCAGACCGATCCGCACCATCCACAACGGCCGTCTGTCGCCTTTATAAACCGGAATAAAAAACGCCATTGGCCGCACCAGATGCGCAGCTATCTTTTGCAAAATCCGCCGTTCACGACACGATTCAAACACCAGACGCAGATTGAAACTTTCCAGATAGCGCAGCCCACCATGGATAAGCTTGGTTGAGGTGCTCGAGGTGCCGGAAGCAAAATCGCCCTTTTCGACCAGCGCTACCTGCAAACCACGCAAGGCCAGATCGCGGGCGATGCCGGCACCGTTAATTCCGCCGCCGATAATCAGAACATCATAATGCCGACCGGCCATGCCGACAAGGTCACGTTGGATTCCATCTGTTTGCATTTCAACACTATAGATGTCGGCACGCACCTTTTCAACTCGCGTTTTGACTTTTCGGCATCTATCTGTACAATGACTAGGTACAATGTTGCTCTAATTTTATGCTATTGAAGGTTTTTAATCGCGCAAGAATCTATACATGGAGGAGATCATGTCTGTCAGACCGTTCTGGTTCGTACCTGCCCTGCTGATTCTGCTACTCGCCGCCTGTGTCACAACAACACCGACTGAACAAACAACCGCCGTCCCGCCGGACACACTGATTATAAACAAAACTATCGATGGCGACGGAAAAACCGGAATGACCGGACAAATTGTCAACAAAGCCAACGGCACACCGGTCGCCGGCGCATACGTCAATGTCTACCCCGATACGCTCTCCAATCTGCTCGGACCGTCGCAGTTCATCTCCAGCCCGACCGGGACCGATGGTCGCTTCAGCCTCGATATTCCACCCGGCACATTTTACGTGGTTGCCCGCAAACGGATGAGTGGCGACCCGTCCGGACCACTCTCACCCGGCGACCTGTATTCCGAGCATCAACGGGTCATCACCACGGTCATCGAGGGCAAGCTCTCGGTGGTTGATCTGACCGTCGCCCCGGTAAAAGCACCGATGTTTTTCAAGAAAGCGATGACCGAACAGGAGACCAGCACCGGCATCCGCGGTACTCTGATCGATGCCGAAGGCAACCCGGTTCCGGGCAGTTTTGCCGTTGCCTACACAGATGCTGATGTTAAGCGATTGCCTGATTTCGCCTCAACCCTCTCCGATGGTGAAGGGAGTTTTGTCATCTACCTGCCGGAAGGCGGCGACTACTACCTTGGAGCCCGGGTTCATGCCTGGGACATGCCGCATCCGGGTGAGCTCTATGGCAAATATGGCGACGACACGCCGACCCCGGTCAGTGTAGCGAAAGATGAATTTGTCACCGACATAAAAATTGTTTTGACGCCGTTTACCGGCGAATACAAGGCTGGCAAGAGTCGGCGTCCGTACTAAGTCAAGCGCACAAGATAAGGCCGGGATAAATGTCCCGGCCTTATCTATTTTTACCCTCCATTTTGAGCTTTGACCGACCAGAAATAATCGTCGGTTTATTAACGCAACCCGAACCAGTTGAAACAACGTCCGAGATGCCGGTTGACAGGATGCTCACGCTCGAGCGTCATGATCACCGGCGACTTGCGCTGGCCAAGGCGCTTCAGCTCAGCAGCAATCGCCGGATTCCGGCCAACCTTCAAACCCCGACGAAAAGCTTTGATCGCAGCCGTCTTCTCACCGGCCAGCAGGCAAGTGCGGCCAAAGATCAACCAGAGTTCACAATTGGTCGGATCCTGTTCGGTCGCCCGCATACAAAGAGCCAGACCCTTGCGGTATTCATGCCGTTCCAGGGCGAGACAGTACCCTTGATAAGCAGTAAGAAGCGGTGATGAATCGTTCTTGGCCGCCGTTTCAAAATGCATCAGGGCTACCAGCGAGTTCCCTTGTTCAAGGGCCTTGATCCCTTGCTGGATCAGGACATTGGCAGATGGGTTCATAACGTACTCCACTTTGCTTGGCAAGCGGCTTATTTCCGGTAACATTAAAATAAGCAGTCCGGCTAAATACCAGCCGCTTGCGGTCAGACAGACTGAAATGTGCAAAGCCCGTGCCTGTTGTCCCGGACTCTTCTATTTTACCGTGTAGCCCTGCAACCGCAAGGCCGGTCACATTCAGGTTGCCCTTTTCAAGTCGAGATGACACGGTGATGAGCGTTATTCAACGAACAGCAACTAACATTTTTTGGCGCATGCTGCGTCTATGGAGAAAATAATGACTATTGATGAGCGAATTGAAAAGTTCCTGAGTTCCGAAAGTTTCGGTGTGGTCGGAGCTTCGACCAATCGCGATAAATACGGCAACAAGGTGGTTCGTGCCTATCAGCAAGATAACCGCAACGTCATCCCGGTTAATCCCCGGGCTGAGACGATCGAAGGGTTGGCCTGTGTCGGCTCGGTCAGCGACCTGCCGGACAACGTCAAGAGCATCTCGGTGATCACGCCACCCAAGATCACCGAACAGGTGGTTGAAGCGGCGATCGCCAAGGGGATCGAAAATATCTGGATGCA
>JAUVAJ010000350.1 GCA_030591795.1 Desulfuromonadales bacterium
GTATAGAGTGCGACCATCCGGCTCCTTTTCAGAGATCAGTGGATAACCGGCATCACGGATAGCATCGAGGTCACGATAAACCGTGCGTCTGGTCACGTTTGCCTCTTCAGCGATCTCGTCAACCGTAGCCCCGTAGCGCGCTTCAAGGATGCGGATTACGTCATGCAGGCGAGCTGCCTGACTATATTTTTTGGCCGGTTTACCCGGTTTTCTAGCGCTCACTACTGGCCTTATCCTGATAATAGGTATATTTGTGAGATTTTCCCTTAACTTTATCCGAAGGGTATTTTTGAATATTTTTTTCCATCTTGTCGATGACAGTCTGAGATAAATCAAAACCCAGGGTGTTCGACAATGACAACGAGTAAATAATGATATCAGCCAACTCTTCACCAATAGCTGTCATATGGTCAGTTTCAAGTTTTTTCGATTCTTCTACTGTTAACCATTGAAAATGTTCCATCAACTCCGCCGCCTCGATCGCAATCGACATGGCGAGATTTTTCGGAGTATGAAACTGCTCCCAGTCGCGCTCGCGCACAAAGCTGGACATCCGGTCTTTTAGATCCTGCAATGTGGTTTTGCTGTCATCCATATATCATTTCACCTATATGAAATAGTAAGTTCTCACGCAACATTACTCATTCACCATCAAAGCTTTGGCAAGTTGTTCAGCCAGCTGATTCAACGCAACAGAATGCGCCCGCACCAAAGCGGAATAATCGCTCCCTGCAACCTGTTCAACAATCTTGAATCTCTCAGTTCTAACCGGTTGTTCATCCTCCTTTTGACTAAGCAACCAGACTCCGGTCAATTCAACAGTTTTTTCAGGCAAGCCATTGAACCGTGTAACCTTGATTGTCAACGTCTGCTCCGGCTTAAATGCAGATGGCCAAGGGTAGGAAAGTATCGAAGCCGAATTAAGCTTATCGCGCAGTTCGTAGCTGAGGATTCTCGACATGGCCACGTCAAGCGGCTCACTCCAACGATGGTATTCAAGAGGCGTGACTTTCTCATTTTCTATGAGCACGATCTGGGGCCGTTTGAGGACCGGCGGAAGTGTAACCTGGCGAAGCCCAAGAGAAATACCATCCTGTTCACTTAATGGCTGCTCTGGTGCAATATGCGCAGTCTCCAGAGTATAAAGCGTCGCCATAGGAGAACGCCCACAAGCAACCAGCAGCAACAGGGTTAGGACGAACAACAGTGCAATAAATACGCGAGGCCTCATTGTGATTAATCCTTTCCGCGCAGCAGAGATTCAGGGTGATCAGACAGATAATCAGTAAGCACTTTGATTGAACGAGCAGCCTCTGCCATATCAGCCAGCGCCAGACGCGCATCATGATTCAAGTCCGAATCGCTACCGATTGATTTGCGCATGGCTTCCATCGAAACCTGCAGAGAGGATAAAGCTGCCTCAATCTGCGGAATTGTATCGGCATTAACGACTTTGAACAGTTCATCGGTCCGCTCAAGATTACTGTTGAGCAACATAAAGGTCTGGTGCATATCAGTGCCGAGACGTTTGAACTGGATCTGCTTCATATCATCGAGGATAGAACGAACACTTGCGGTGAGTTCCTCAACATCCGACGGGATCGTCGGCAGACGCGGATAAGCTAAACTGTAATCAATTTTTCGGGCTGGCGCCTTTTCCTGAATTACCAGATCAATATACAACTGACCGGTCAACAGATTGCCACTTTTCAATTGTGCCCGCATCCCACGTTGAACCATCTCTTCCACCAATCCTGATCCCGTAATTTGTTTGTCGCCGAGGGTATGGATCCGTTCCGGTTCAATATAAAACAGTACTGGCGCTTTAAATTCGACTTTTTCAACATCGAGTTCAAGTTTCAAATCGACCACCTCGCCAATTTTGAAACCAAGAAACTCAACCGGTGCACCTGGTTCAAGGCCGCGCACTGAATGCGGGAAGTGGGCAAAATAATAATTCCTCCTGAAGAATCGTTTTTCATTTGAAGCAGCGTGATTGCGAAAAAGATGAAAAGTCGCACCCTCTTCTGCTTCGGTTGCCATTTCAAAACCGACCGGTGTCTCAAAGGCAATACCACCAGATAAGATGCTGGTCAACGATTCGGTTTTGACCTGAATCCCCTTGGCATCGAGCTTAAGATCAATTCCGGAAGCATTCCAGAACCGACTCGAGGCCTTCACGAATTTGGCATACGGTTCGTTGATGAAAATCTGCGCCCTGACCCCGGAACCATCTTCCATTAGCTGATAGCTGACAACTTCACCAACCTTGATTTGCTTATAATAGACAGGACTTTTAATATTGATGGAGCCGAGGGTATCTGCAACCAGAGAAAAGTTCCGACCTGGAAGACCGGTTGTCACAACCGGCGGCCTATCACGTCCCCCAAATAAACGCGCTGATTCCGTACCAACGCCAAGGTCCATACCGATAAATGCCCCGGAGAGCAATGTGCCCAGGCCAGAGACCTCACCGGCTGATATTCTGGCAGTCTCGATCCAGAACTGGGTAGTATCTACCAGGTACGGTTTGATCGAGTTATCCATTCTGGCTTCGACGATAACCGAAGACAAGTCGTCACTGAGATGGATGGTTTCGACCAGGCCGAC
>JAUVAJ010000296.1 GCA_030591795.1 Desulfuromonadales bacterium
ATCATGGAGAGCAGCACCCGGACCGTCTCTTCGATGCCGTCGGCCGCCTCGCTGATTCGACCGGCTGACATGTAGGCCGGCGAGGTGACAATTTTATTCTCGCGATCAACCACTGCCTCTTTGACCGAACACTCGATATGCTCAGCGCCCATTTTTTGTATCGCCTCGGCGGTTCCGGCATCGGTGCCGATGGTCAGGCTCGGAGCGACTTCGTCGCCGAGAACCTTGGCCAGAAGTGCTGGTGCGATACAGACGGCCCCGAGCGGCTTTTTTGCCTGAACCGTCTCTTTCAGCAGCCGGGCAACATCCGGATTGACGGAACAGTCCGGTCCGTTGACCGCAAAATCACAGAGGTTTTTTGCCGCACCGAAACCGCCCGGCAGAATCAGGGCATCAAAGTCGGCCGCCGTCACCCCCTTGATATCGACGATATTGCCACGGGCAATCCGGGCTGATTCAACCAGAACATTGCGTGACTCGCCTTCTGCCACCTCGCCGCTCAGGTGATTAACCACATGCAGTTGAGCGATGTCCGGAGCCATGCAGACAACCTCCACCCCGGCCCGATCCAGAGCCAGCAGAGTTATTACTGCCTCATGAATTTCACTCCCATCGTAAACACCGCATCCTGAAAGAACTACTCCAACCTTGGCCATCGTCTCTCCTCCTTTTGCGCTTTGAAACTTAAACAATCGTAAGGGACATCATGGTTTAGAAAAGACCACCGCAACGGCTCTCGGCCGCTGTTGACTGACAGCAACAAAGCCGTGCTGCTCGCTTGAATCGTAACAGACTGAATCACCGGGCCGCATCCGGATGATCTGCTCGCCGTAATGAAAGACCAGCTCCCCTTCGAGCAGGAACAGAAATTCTTCGCCTTCATGGCTGACGAGCAGATCGTCGCTCATCTCCCGTTGCTCAAACTCGACGATAAACGGCTCAAAATTACTCCCCTTCTTGCCATAAGCGAGGGAGTTGTAGACATACGGCGGAATATCGCTACCGGTATTACGCGGTGACCGTTTGCGGCTTTCACCCGCCCGGACAAAGATGCACTTGCGCGTCCCCTCTTCCTGAAAGAAGAAATGCAGGCCGACATCGAATGCCTTGGCAATGCGCAACAACGTCGCCAGCGGTGGAATGACCTGCCCGTTTTCGATCTGTGATAAAAGCGGTTTGGACAGACCGGTAGCATCGGCCAGGTCTTGCAGGGTCATGCGCTTCTCCTGCCGCATTTTCCTGACTTTCATCCCGATCTGCAGTTCTTTGACTTCCGCCCTGGCATTGTCCATCGATTACCACTCCTTGTTATTTAATAAAATTTTTACCGCGCACAATGCCACAAGTCAACCGTTCAAAATAAATTATATTTTGACCTCAGCAGCCAACCCTCATATCATAACGCGCAGTCATATTGTAAAGTTTACCAGAAATACCGAGCGAAAAACCAATCAGATGACACCAACACAGACCTCTGCAAATACCAACGCCTACCTCCTGCTACTTTTACCGCCCTTGTTCTGGGCCGGAAATGTTGTGCTGGCCCGTGGGATTATCGACCTGATCCCGCCGGCGACCATGTCGTTCTGGCGCTGGGCAATCGCTCTGTCGCTGCTGGCACCGTTCACCTGGCAGCAGGTTCGCCGCGATTGGCCGGCCGCCGTCAAAGGCTGGAAGGTGCTGGTGCTGGCCGCTTTTGTCGGTATCGCCGGCTTCAACCTCATCCTCTACACCGCAGTCCACACGACTACTGCACTGAACTGCGCCCTGATGCAAGCCGCCATGCCGGCGGCGATTATTCTGGTCAGTTTCCTGATCAACCGCGAACGCATCCTGCGTCGTCAAGCGCTCGGCACCGGCCTCTGTATGGCTGGAGCTTTATACATTGTCCTGCATGGTGAAATAGGCACTCTGTTTGAGTTGTCATTTGCCGAAGGAGATCTGCTCATGCTGCTCGGGATCTTTTTCTATGCCGTCTATACGGTCATGGTCAATAAGCGCCCGGCGATTCATCCTTTGAGTTTTCTGACCATCATCATCGCGATCGGCACGCTGTTTCTGTTCCCGATCTACCTGCTGGAGCAACACTTTACTACACCGCTCACGATCAATCGCGAGGTAGTGCTGAGTATCGGCTATGTCGCCATGTTCCCCTCGATCCTCGCGTATCTCTGCTGGAACTACGGCATTGAGCGTCTCGGTGCCAACCGCGCTGGTCTTTATGTTAATCTGGTGCCGTTGTTCGCCTCATTGATGGCGGTTTTTCTCCTTGGTGAACATTTTCAAAGATACCATTTACTCGGCATGCTGTTTATAATCAGCGGCATAGCCCTGTTTAATATGCGTCAATCATTCAGGATCAGCAGATGAACAATATCGATAAAGACAATATCCAGGCGATCCTGTTCGACCTTGACGGCACGCTGCTGCAGGTTGAAATGCAGGAATATATTCCGACTTATGCAGCATCTCTGGCCGACCGACTGAGTCACCGGGTTGCTCCCGACAAAACTGTCGACGCGATTTTTTCGGCCATCAGCAAACTGATCAACAGAGATTCCGGCAACGCCAGTAACGAAATCTATTTTCTCCAGCTGATTGCCGAGCGACTCGATATCAGTCTCGAAGCGGTCGCTGACGGGTTCACTGAATTTTTCTCGAGCGACCTCTCTTTTCTCGACTCGCTCATGCAACCAACACCATTGGCCAGGGCACTGATTGAGCAAAGTCTGGAGCGCAAGCTCACCGTTGTAATAGCCACCAACCCGGTCTTTCCAAGAGCAGTTGTCGAAGCCAGATTGGCCAGAGCCGGATTATCAGACTTCGACTTCCACTTGGTCACCAGTTACGAAAACTGTCGGCGCTGCAAACCGAATCCGGATTATTTCACCGATATTCTGGCGCAGCTCAACCTGCAAGCGGAGACCTGTCTGATGGTCGGCAACGACAGCAGGCACGATCTCGCCGCCCGGGAAATCGGCATTCCGACCTTCCTCGTCGACACCTGGTTGATCGATCGCTGTCGGGGAGATTTCACAACCGACTTGCGCGGAGACCATGTTGCATTACTCGATTTCATTATGACAATCAGTAAACGGCGGTGATTATTGACATATCACCTCTGATTGGCTACTCTGTTGCGGATGCATTTTCCATGAACCATCGTTTTGGCAGCCTGCGTACACTTTTCCGGTTTTACCGGTTCTGATATGATGTCCGGCGACGGACAGGGAGGACAAATGAGTAAACTCGTGGACAATCCGGACTTGGCGTTCCGACTGGCGCGCGCAA
>JAUVAJ010000239.1 GCA_030591795.1 Desulfuromonadales bacterium
ACTTTATTCGCTGGTATGTCCCGGACGGCGAGCAAAAATTTGATCACTGACCGGAGAGTTGTAACTTGCTGAAATATATTCTTAAACGTTTGTTGATGATGATCCCGATGTTGATCGGTATTACGCTTATCTCGTTTATCGTTATTCATCTTGCGCCCGGTGAACCGACTGATATTCAGACGGACCTTAACCCGGAAGCGAGCCAGGAATTACGTGAAAAGCTCCGGGTTCAATACGGCCTGGATAAGCCGCTCTATATACAATATGTCAACTGGGTCGCCGACCTCGCAGTGCTCGACTTTGGTGATTCGTTTTCAACGGACCGCCGCCCGGTTCGGGATAAAATTCTTGAGCGGCTACCGATTACCATTGGCATCAACCTCCTGGCAATAATGGTTATTCTGGGCCTGTCAGTACCGATCGGTATCTATTCAGCGATCAAGCAGGGGGGATGGTTTGACCGGAGCGCTACAGTGTTTGTTTTTCTTGGTTTTGCTGTGCCGTCATTCTGGTTAGCGTTGTTGCTTATGGAGCATCTCGGAGTACGCTACGGTCTGGTTCCGATCACCGGCATCCGCTCTCTCGGTTATGAATACATGAGCACCGGTCGCCAGATTCTCGATCTGCTGCATCACCTGCTGCTGCCGGTTTTTGTTTCGGCTTTCGGCGGCCTGGCCGGTTTTTCGCGTTACATGCGGTCAAACATGCTCGAAGTAATTCGGCAAGACTATATATTAACCGCGCGCGCCAAGGGCCTGCCAGAAAAAACTGTCATCCTGCGTCACGCCTTGCGCAACGCCTTGCTGCCGGTAGTCACCATCCTCGGTTTGTCTGTCCCGGGGTTGATCGGCGGCAGCGTTATTTTTGAGACAATCTTCGCTATCCCCGGCATGGGCAAGCTGTTTTACGATGGCGTCATGATGCGTGACTATCCCCTGATCATGGGGATCCTGGTGATCGGCGCGATGCTGACCCTGATCGGTAATCTACTCGCTGATGTCGGCTATGCAGTGGTTGATCCGCGTATCAGGCATAATTGAGAGGGCAATTTTGGATTTTGAATTTTAAATTTTGGATTATTTGTAAATATCAACTTTAGAGGTTTATCTGACGTCGTTTGTCATTTCGAACGTAGAGAGAAATCTGTTTTGGAGAAGATCTCTCTCGTTGTTCGAGATGACAGGCAAAATATGATTTGCCGCCTTGGTTTATAAAATAATCCAGAATTAAAAATTTAAAATTTAAAATTGATTTAACATTATGATCGATTGGCACTCACATATTCTTCCCGGTCTGGATGACGGAGCAGAGACGCTCGAGGAGTCGCTGGCGCTGGGGCGTTTGCTGGCACAGGTCGGCTTCACCGAGGTGCATTGTACGCCGCATTGTCTGCGTGGGATGTATGACAACCGTCCGGCTGATGTTCGCGCTGCCTGTGCCGAGCTGCAAATTCACTTTGATCGGGAAAAGATCGGTCTCAAACTCCACCCGGGGATGGAGTACTGTCTCGATGAGTTTTTCCCGGAAAACATTGCCGATCTTCAGCCGCTCGGGGAGAGTCGTTTTGTGCTGGTTGAAACGCCTTCCAGAGCTACAACTCAACAATTGAAAGAGAACGTGTTTCTGATCAAACGGGCCGGGTATGAACCGCTGTTCGCTCATCCGGAGCGGCATGCCTTTCTGGCACCACCAAAACAATCTGGCGGACAACTGTTGCCGAATATGCTCAACCGAATGCGCGGCGAGCAGACAGTTGAACCGATCGAAGAAACGCCACTCGAAGAGATGCTTAACATGGGGTGTCGGTTTCAATGTAACCTCGGCAGCGTTAGTGGTTTCTATGGACGATTAGTCCAAAAGCAGGTGCGTCGATTTATAACTCTTGGGCTTTACCATTGCATAGGCTCCGATGCGCATAATCAGAGAGGTTCAGTAGACTTTCTCGCACCAGCTATTGAGGAGATTGATGAGCGTTCCTCTGTATTGCTGACGGCCAAGTATTGAATTGCGAACAGCTGTATAATTCTGCTATTGTAATAAGTTAAATTCGTTATCATTGCGAATCTGGAGAAATAAGAAACTCAGGCAAGATCTCTCTCGTTGTTCGAGATGACAGCAATAAAGGCTTCTCGCGCAGAGATCGCACTCCTTCGCGTTCAGCTATGGCGCGCAAGCTAGGGTACGCAGAGAAGTCTAAGTCTAAATATTTCTGGTTGAAGCCAAAATGCTGGATTATGTTTTCTCTGTGACCTCTGCGGCCTCGAGTGAGCATAGGCGAACGGGCGTGAGATGGTTTTAGCTTTCGACAGACAGGAATGAAAAGGGGTGGGGAATGTCGATGGATGAAAAAGATATGAAGCAGATTGAAGTTATGTTGAATCGCGCCGTTGGTGTAATTGCCGAGGATGCTCAGCATAAGTTTGAAATTCTTGCTGAGGGGCATAAAATGCTTGCGGAAAAGCTGGATCGTACTGATTCAAGAGTTGATCAGGTAGAAACAAATCTCGGCAGTAAAATTGATGCTGTTGCCGCAGATTTGGCTGCTCATCGTTGTGACACTGAAGCACACCAAAAAGGCTGGCAGGTAAGGGAAGAATAAACCCCATGAAATCAATATTACTTAAACTACTCAAATCCCTGCTTATTTGTGCTGTCATGCTGTCTGCTGGTTGCACGGTCTACACCGATCTGCCTGCCGGTACCCGCAAAGAGGTGACCGGCTCACCAATTCTTGAACAGAAAACAGTCAACGTCCCGGCATTTGCTGATAATGAACCACCTTCACAGGATTATCAGGTCGGCCCCGGCGACGTGTTGTTTGTCGTGGTTGAAGCACAACCTGATCTGGGGAGTCCAGTCTTGCAATCCGCGCACCGGGTGCAGGGTAACCGTATTGATGGTCTGGGACGTATTCACCTGCCGCTGGTCGGAGCCGTACAAATCGGCGGGATGTCGATTTCCGATGTTGCAGCTCGTCTGAGTGAAGCCTATTCACTATATCTGCGGGAGCCGTGGGTTGTTGTAGAGGTCTCCGAGTTCAGAAGTCAGCCGCTCTACCTTATCGGCCAGTTTCGTGATGCCGGAACCCTTTACATGGAACGCCCGCTTACTCTATTGCAAGGCCTTTCAGAAGGCGGCGGGTTGCTCGACACCGCCAATCTGCGCAGCGCCAGGTTGATCCGCGAAAAGCAGACAATGCCGGTCGATCTTATGGCTCTTCTGGAAGGTGGCGACCCGGAGCAAAATGTCTGGCTACATCCAGGCGACACGATCTATGTGCCGGATGACAAGAACCAGAATGTGTTCGTGTTTGGTGGCGTCGATAGACCGGGGCCGGTGGTTATGCCGAATGGCTATCTCACTCTGGGTCAGGCGCTCGCTTCGGCGCAGTTTGATGATATTCGTGGTCACTCCGGCTTTGTCCGGGTTGTCCGCTCATACAGCCCGACTCGTGGCGAGTTGTTAGTAGTAGATTTTGAAGCGATCGTCAACGGTGAGGCGCTCCCGTTCCCGCTGATGAAAGGCGATATTATCTATGTGCCGCGCAGCCGCATCGGCAACTGGAACGAGGCGATCAGCGAGATCCTGCCGTCGTTGCAGTTGATCAGCTCCATGCTTGAGCCGTTTGTACAGATTACATATTTGAATAACAACTAAAAGGTTGGGCAATTTTAAATTTTAAATTTTAAATTTTAAATTTTGAATTTTGAATTTTGAATTTTGAATTTTGAATTGTCTTGTCATTTCGAACGAAGAGAGAAATCTTGTTGAAGCAGATCTCTCCTGATAGTCGAGATGACAGACCATTAAAGCGTTTCACCCTCTGTCGCCAATCAGCCTACGCATTAAGCTTTGGCTAACATGGGCTATAGCGGGCAGGCATAGGATAGGCAGGATGGTGAGTCAAAGGCT
>JAUVAJ010000227.1 GCA_030591795.1 Desulfuromonadales bacterium
ATGCATCAGCGATTCAAGTTGCATACGGCCCCGCTTGCCGAGATCGGAGAAAATTGGCACCGAACCGAGGAAGTAGGCGATCGATTGTTCCTCTAGCTTTTTGTGGAAAATATTATTCCAGAGTGGATTCACAATAGCTCCTGAAATTTAATTAAATACCGTTTCCGGATGAGTAATTATTTTGCTGTCTCAATTTTATAATTCAAGAATTCAATCTGCATTTCCTCATCAACCCCTTGGCGGCGCGTATAGCGCACTTGTTTGATCGGCAAGTAGAAATCAGAGATCTCGCCCATGGTTGTCACGAAATGTTCATCGATCTCGCCGTCCGGTGAGGTTATGCGCAGGTCGACCGGGAACTCCTCGCCATTAAATGCAGTGTGACGGATAACTACAGTCAGTTGCGGCTTGCCGGATGATTCAATGATCATTTGCCGGAGCAACATTTTTTTCGGGTCAATTTCAAATTCGAGGCGGGTAATGCCGGCCTGCGGCAGGTCGAGGCCGTTGCCGTAAAACGCTCCGGCAACCTTGGCCGGTTGTTTGAACAGTAACTCAATATTGTGCAGGGTTTCGGTGCCGATCTGGGTGTCGGCACTTTTCACCTCGGCCTGCTTCATCAGTACTGAGCGTCGGTTGATCTGATCCGTTGGGAAGAAAAATCGGTCGAGGTCGACAGCAAAATGTTGTGAGAAGCGATTGACCATCTGCTGCATGTTCGGCATCACCGACCCTTGAGCCCGGACGGTCGAACCCATATCGCGGTGCCAGTATTTGATCAATTTTGGTTCGCTCGGTCGCTGCATATCGGCTGGCATGCTGGCGGTCATCCGGGCGATCATCTCTTTGATTTTATCCGTTTTCAAATCAACCTGATAAGATTCCAGATTTGGCTGAGCGTCGGCGTAGGTGCGTGATACATCCTCAATCAGGCTCGGTTGAGTAAAGGCTGAGACAGGTAGAAGCAGCAGTAGTATAGTTATTATGCAAGCCGGGTAGCGCATGGTTGCCTCCAAAAGAATCTATCTGGACAGGTAATGAACGATGCATTATAGCGTAATTAGCCAATACAAAAAAGTGTAAAGATGTCCCGCTCTTTGTCGCGTTCTGCTACACTGAATCCGCTTACGATTCGTTCTCTGGTGGAGCTATGGACGCACTGACCAAACAGACATATCCGACCCTGCCCGGGGTCTACTTGATGCGCGACGTTGCCGGGCTGGTGCTGTATGTCGGCAAAGCGAAAAATCTACGCAAGCGCTTGCGCAGCTACTTCTCAGCCGGTGGTGACGGTCGGGCCCATATCCGTTTTTTGATGGATAAGGTCACGCAGATCGAGACTATCGTCACCGACACGGAAAAAGAAGCACTGCTCCTCGAAAACACTCTGATTAAGCAACACCATCCACGCTTCAATATCGATCTGCGCGATGACAAAACTTATGTTTCGGTGCGGATTGACCCGCAAGAAGAATTTCCCACCTTCAAAATTGTCCGCCAGGTCCGTAAGGACGGGGCTCGCTACTTCGGGCCGTATGCTTCGGCCGGAGCCATCCGGCAAACCCTGAAAGAGATTTATCGTATTTTCCCCCTGCGCCATCATCGGCTGTCGACCTGTCGGAATCGCGGTCGCCCGTGCCTCTACTATCAGATCGGTCAATGCAGCGGACCATGCCATGGCCTGATCAGCAAAGCGGATTATGCCAAGCTGGTCGACGGCGTTATCAGCCTGCTCGAAGGGCGCGAGGATGAGGTGCGCGCGCTGTTGACAACGCGCATGCAGCAGGCGGCAGAGCAGATGCATTTTGAGGAGGCCGCACGGCTACGCGACCAGATGGCGGCACTGCAAAAGAGCGTCGAAAAGCAGAAGGTTGCTGACAGTGAAGGGGGAGATCAGGATGTGTTCGGTCTGCATCGCGAAGGCGGCGAGGTCGAGGTGGCCTTGTTGTTTATTCGCCGGGGCAAGCTGATCGGGCGGCAGACCTTCGCTCTGGAATGGCGGCTGGATGAAGACGCTCTGCTGGCTAACCTGTTACAACAGTACTACGCTAGGCAGAC
Source organism: Desulfuromonadales bacterium (assembly GCA_030591795.1). The sequence goes on from JAUVAJ010000227.1 coordinate 2,059, forward strand.
CATCATCCCGGATGAGGTGTTGTTGCCGTTCGGAGCTGCCGACCCGGAGGTGCTGGCCGATTGGCTGAGTGAACAACGCGGGCGCAAGGTGCAGCTGCTGGTACCGCAGCGCGGTGACCGGGTGCGGCTGGTCGAGCTGGCCAATCGTAATGCCCGTGAATCTTTCCGCCAGCGCGGCAGTCGCCGTGAGGCGCAGCAGAAGCTGCTGAGTGAACTGCAGGAACGCTTGCACTTGACCCGTCTGCCGCACCGGATAGAGTGTTTTGATATCTCACATATTCAGGGGACGCAGATGGTCGGCAGCATGGCGGTGGTCGTCGATGGTGAGCCGGCATCAAGACACTACCGCCACTACAAGATCAAAACAGTGGCTGGCAATGACGATTTCGCTTCACTGGCGGAGGTGTTAAATCGCCGATTGCAGCGCGGTCTCAAGGATGATGATCTGCCCGAATGTATCTTGGTTGACGGCGGCAAGGGGCAACTCTCGTCGGTTGGTTTTATTCTGGAGGAGCTCGAGCTTGCGCAGAAGATCGATCTGGTTGCGATCGCCAAGAGCCGGGTCAAGGCGAATGTGCGCGGTAAGGCGGTCGAGCGGAGCGAAGAGCGGTTTTTTCGTCCAGGAAGAATGAATCCGATCCTTCTGCGCCGCGGTTCACCGGCTCTGTTTCTTCTGGAGCGTTTGCGTGACGAAGCGCATCGGTTCGCTATCACCCATCATCGCAAACTACGCAAGCAGGCCACCCTGCGTTCGTCGCTTGAAGATCTGCCCGGCATCGGCCCCGGTCGGCGTAAAATGTTGTTAAAACATTTTGGTAGCCTCAAGAAGGTGCGTGAGGCGTCGTTGACTGAGTTGAAGCAGACCCCGGGGTTGCCCGGGAGTGTGGCTGAGGCGTTGTATGGTTATTTCAGGGGGGTGGAGGAATGAGATTGTCATCTCGACTATCGGGAGAGATCTTGACTTATGAACGGATCAGGTCAGATTTCTCTCTGCTTGTGCGCCATAGCCCATGTTAGCCAAAGCTTCATGCGTAGGCTGATTGGCGAAGGCGTACGGTCTAAATGACAAATAAAAAAGGGACAGTACCGTTTGGACTGCCCCTTTTTACATTGAATATTGGCCTGTTTATTTAAAGAAATACCCGGCAACACGCCAGCCGCGGTTTTTATCGAGCATCACGATAATAGTTTCACTCACGCCGACTTTCTGTTTGAAATTCGAGGTGTAGGTCAGCATGACATATTCACCATCGGGGCTGTCTTTAGCACTCGTGGAGTAACTGGCCTCTACCTGCTCGCGCTTGATAATCGGCCCAAGTCGGCTCTGTACACCGGCCAGCTTGGCAATCCAGTCGTTCAGGGTCACTCTGGTTTTCAGGAGCGCGGCCCCCTCTTTGCGGGCGGTTTCATAATCGCCGGCATCGACCAGTTGCAGAAAGTCCATGGCCGCAACGGTGGCCCGCTCAACTTTTATCGGATCCGGTCCTTCTTTGAAATAGGGCACCAAGACAATGAACGACGCAGCGAGAATTAGGGCAATGTGAATGCCGTATTTTTTTAACAGCAAAGCAACCTCCGGTTAATATGTGATTTAAATAAGATGGCGTTACAAAAAGTCCGCCCGACTGCGTTGCAGCGCTTTTTCAGGACCTTGACCTATAATGTGTAGGCCTTCGCCCCTGAAAAAACGTTACGCCTTGTGGTTCGAAATTTTAGCTTAGCCATCTGGTTCTTTTTTACGAGGCCATCAAGTAAAATGCATGGCAATTTAACACTTACAGCAGTTCAAGTCACTTCTTCTTTAAGCGTGTTTCCAGCGGCCCAGGTTCGATCAAGCCTTGCTTGTAAAGACCGCCGAGAGCTTTTTTGAACAGTTTTTTACTCAAACCCAGGCGTTTGAGGATCGCTTCCGGTGGGCTCTTGTCGCCGAGCTGGAGGATCGGGTCGGTCTGTAACGCTGCAAGGATCGATTGGCTGGCGGCATCAATCTCC
>JAUVAJ010000278.1 GCA_030591795.1 Desulfuromonadales bacterium
CAGAGCCTTTGCGACATGAAATTCACCGGCTCCATAGCCGACCTGACCATGACCGCCAGTTTCGGTATTGCCACGATCCCTTATGAAAAAATAACCTCGGTCGAAGAGCTGATTCGTCTCGCCGACGACGCCCTGTACACAGCTAAAAACAACGGCCGCAACCGGGTTGAAATAAACACCAACTGAGGCTCAAAACTCCCTTCACGTTAAATAACCCCACACAACTGCAAAACCCTTCTGCAATTTAAAATTAGTTCGGCTAAACAAAGTCATCAGTTTTACAAAAAAATTACTTAAATTTTTCTTGCAAAAACGGTATGATACTTGATTCAGTCGCGCCAAAAACTACACAAGACTGAACGTAGTCAAAATCTTTCAAATAAAAGACCTTTCCCAAGAACAACAAGGGACTGTCTTCGCTGTTTAATTATTTGTTTTTTGTGTTAAATATCAGAGAGTTGCCCTCTCTGCAGGAGCCACACTGTTGAGCAACCACAAACAAACCAGACTACCGGCGCTAGGAATGTTTCAGCCTGCAGCGATAAATGAGCAAAGCGCAAAGCTGAACCAGCGTGAGCTATTATGTCAAATCAACGAGCCGTTGTTTATTTCTGATCAAGACAATTCGGTCGTCCTGCAAGCAGGCACCACAGCACCTGCAGAATCTGATCTTCTGCTTTTCACAGGAATGGTCGCACCGTGTCGACTGGAAAATCTGGGGGATCCGGACTTCTGTCATGATCATGGTATTCGCTACCCCTATATTGGCGGCTCAATGGCCAAAGGAATCAGCTCAGTCGCCATCGCCAAAGCTCTCGGCAAAGAAGGGATGCTCGGCTTCTTCGGCTCAGCCGGATTGTTGCCTGAAGAGACTGAAGCGGCGATCGACCAGCTAGAAGCGGATGATAAAAATATTCCCTACGGCCTAAACCTGATTCACAGTCCTAACGAACCACAGCTTGAAAACAATCTGGTCGATCTTTATCTTCGGCGAAAGGTCAAGCTGGTAGAAGCATCCGCCTTCCTCGCGTTAACCCTGCCAATTGTCCGCTACCGAACACACGGTATCCATCGCGATCAAACCGGTCAGATCGTGACACCGAACCGGGTTATTGCCAAAGTCTCCCGTGAAGAAGTCGCCACCAGGTTCTTCTCACCGCCACCTGAAAAATACCTACAACAACTGGTTGCCTCGGGCGACCTTTCCGAAGAACAAGCCGAACTGGCCTTGCATATCCCGATGGCGCAGGACGTGACCGTGGAAGCGGATTCCGGTGGACATACGGACAACCGTCCGGCGATCGCTCTGTTCCCGACTATCGCCGCACTCAGAGATCGCCTGCAGCAGCAATTCGACTATAAACAGAAACTCCGGGTCGGTCTCGGTGGCGGAATCTCCACACCAGCTTCTGCCGCAGCAGCCTTTGCTCTGGGTGCCGCCTATCTGGTCACCGGCTCGGTCAATCAGGCTTGTATCGAATCGGGCACCTGTGATGCGGTCCGGCAAATGCTGGCTGAAACCCGTCAGGCCGACATCACCATGGCCCCGTCCGGCGATATGTTCGAGATGGGCGTCAAGGTTCAGGTTTTGAAACGGGGCACCATGTTTTCCATGCGGGCGACCAAACTGTATGAACTTTACCGGGCGCACAGCAGCATCGAAGACCTGCCGGCCGATGAGCGAGAAAAACTGGAAAAAACGCTATTTCGGAAAAATCTCGACCAGGTCTGGGAAGAGACCAGTAGCTTTTTCAAACAACGCGACCCGCAACAACTGGCCAAGGCCGAAGCCGACCCGAAATACAAGCTGGCGTTGGTGTTTCGCTGGTACCTCGGCCAATCACCGGTCTGGGCTAATCGTGGCGTCGAAGATCGTAAACTCGACTATCAGGTATGGTGCGGCCCGGCCATGGGTGCTTTCAACGAATGGGTCAAGGGCTCATTTATGGAAGCGACCGAACAACGCCGAGTGGCAACTGTTGCCTGGAATATTCTCTTTGGTGCGGCCGTGTTGATGCGAGCCAACCAACTTAAACTTCAAGGGGTGCCCATCGACGATGCGGCAGAGCTTTCAACCCCCTTGAAAATCGAACAGATCAAGGAGTTTCTCAGTTGAAGAAAAACAGCGGAGAACAGATACAAAAAATCGCGGCGGCAACGCCTCTGGCCATTGTTGGCATCGGCTGCCTCTTTCCCAAGGCAGACGACAAGGGGACGTTCTGGACCAACATCAAGAACGGCACCGATGCGATCATCGAGGTACCCGAAACCCACTGGCGTTCCGACGATTATTTTGATGCGGACCCGAAGTCGCCTGACAAGGTATACGCCAAGTACGGCGGCTTCCTCTCCCCGGTTGATTTCAACCCGATGGAGTACGGTGTGCTGCCAAATGCGCTGGAAGCGATCGACACCTCGCAACTGCTCGGACTGGTCGCCGTCGACCAAGCGCTGCAGGATGCCGGCTACACCACCGAGAAGGAATTCGATCGTGACCGGGTCAGTGTCATTATCGGCATCACCGGCACACTGGAACTGGTGGTCCCCCTCGGTGCTCGTCTCGGCCACCCCCGCTGGCGCGAAGCGCTCAAAGACGCCGGGATCGCCGATGCCATCGCCGAAGATGTCATGGCTCGCATCAGCGACTCTTACGTCCCATGGCAGGAGAACTCCTTCCCCGGCCTGCTCGGCAACGTCGTCGCCGGCCGGATCAGCAAGCATTTCAATTTCGGCGGCACCAACTGTGTCGTTGACGCCGCCTGTGGCAGCTCCCTGAGCGCCCTCAACCTGGCCGCGCTGGAGCTGGCAGCCGGCAAATCCGACATGGTCGTGACCGGTGGCATCGACACCTTCAACGACATCTTCATGTACACCTGCTTCAGCAAAACCCCGGCGTTGTCGCCGTCCGGACATGCCAAACCGTTTTCCGATAATGCCGACGGCACCACTCTCGGCGAAGGGCTGGGGATCGTCGTTATCAAACGTCTGACTGATGCCGAGCGCGATGGCGACAAAATCTACGCCGTCGTCAAAGGGATCGGCGCCTCAAGTGATGGCCGCGGTGGGGCGATCTACGAGCCGAGCGCCGCCGGTCAACAAAAAGCACTGCGCCGCGCCTACGAACAGGGCGGGATCGACCCGCAAACGGTCGAGCTGATCGAAGCGCACGGCACCGGCACCAAGGTCGGTGATGCCGTCGAAATCACGGCCTTGAAGGAGGTCTTCGGCGACGCGGACTTCCCTTGGTGCGCCCTTGGTTCAGTCAAATCCCAGATCGGTCACACCAAAGCTGCGGCCGGTTCCGCCGGTCTGATCAAAGCGGCTATGGCGCTCTACAACAAGACCCTGCCGCCGACCATCAAGGTCGAAAATCCGCAGGAGACCGTAACTGCATCAGGCTCGCCGTTCTACGTCAACACCGAAGCCCGACCCTGGATTCCCCGCGGCGACCATCCCCGCCGGGCCGGTGTCAGCGCCCTCGGCTTCGGCGGCAGCAACTTCCACTGCCTGCTCGAAGA
>JAUVAJ010000163.1 GCA_030591795.1 Desulfuromonadales bacterium
GCCAGTAGTGTCCATGCCAACGGCGACAAAAAAGCCTACCGTGAAATCTTCCGCCAACTTCGTAAGGCGTTGGCCGAGGAATAAATTGCAGCAACAAAAAAGCGGGTTCGACAACTGTCGAGCCCGCTTTTACATACAACCTGAACAACAAACAACCGGCAGGTCAGAGCGCCTTCTGCAGCAGACCTTCAAGCTGATTTTTCGGCACCGCGCCGACCACCTGGTCCACCACTTTACCATCCTTGAACAGAATCAGGGTCGGAATACCGCGCACACCGAACTGTCCGGGAGTAGCCTGATTATCATCAACATTGACCTTGGCGATCTTAACCTTGCCGTCGTACTCCTCAGCCAACTCATCTATAATCGGACCGATCGCCTTGCACGGCGCACACCAAGTCGCCCAGAAATCAACCAGGACCGGCGTTGAAGATTTCAGCACCTCGGCTTCAAATGAATCATCGGTAAGTTGTACCACCTTGTCACTTGCCATAATCATGTTCTCCTTTTATTCATCCAGTTATATGCTATTCGTAGTTTTTCTGAATATACAATGATTATATACTTAAAAACATGTTTGTGCTGACAATCATAATTTACGTGTCAGAAAAATCAAGTTCAAATTACCACCAATCTGACTTAAGATTGCCAATTACTGCTGTTTATCTACCAAGTTTCACTGCCTGCTTGAACTGGCAATTCTTGACACAGTGCGCCCCGGTTCCTATGATGCCGTAAGCAGTGTAACGAATGAGGTGACAATGATCTACGATAAACTGATTAAGACAGCCGAAGATCAGAAGCTACTGCTCAATGAAATTCTGATCAACCATACTCAGGCGCTCCAGGACTTCGGTCAGGAGGTGGTCAAGGCCTTTAATAGTGACGGTCGCCTGTTGCTCATGGCTAACGGCAGCCTCGGCACAGTCGCCACCCTGGTGGCCAACCTGTTAGCCCACCGACTGGCACATGATCGACCAATGCTGCCGGCCATCGACCTCTGCCAGAACACCACCCTGGCAACCTCATTGATTGCCGACAATTTGAGTAATCAGTTTTTCTCCCGCCAGCTACGGGCTATCGCCCGCCCGGGAGATATCGTGCTGGCGTTCGATGATGTCCGTCACGATGCTGCGATCCGTGAAGCATTACAGACCGCCCGTGCTCTTGATTGCCGTTCGGCCAAGGTGATGATCGGCTCGGAACATGATGGCAACGATTCTGATTATCTGTTTTGTTTTCCGCAGATTCCGCCAGCCCGCGGGATTGAAGGCGCCGTGTTTTTCGGGATCCTGCTCTGTGAACTTATCGAATCCGAGCTGTTTGGATTCTGAATTGAGGAGACAGGGATGGCCGATTACCCGGTATTGCTGCAATTAAAAAAACGTCGCTGCGTCGTCATCGGTGCCGGCCCGGTCGGGCAGCGTAAGTTGCAATCGCTGCTGCCGACCGGAGCTGAAATCGTCATGATCGCCCCGGATGCTGACCGACTCAATCTGCCCTCGGAGGTTACGCTTATAAAGCGCAACTTCAGTGAAGCAGACCTCGATGATGCGACTCTGGTGTTTGCTGCGACTGATTCTGCAGTGGTCAATCAACAGATAGCTGCAGCTGCCAAAAAACGCATGATTCCGGTCAACATCGCTGATAATCCGCAGGCGAGTGATTTCACTCTGCCGGCCGTTTCCCGTTATGCTGAGCTGACCGTTGCCGTCGGCACGGCGGGCCAAAGTCCGGCCGTAGCAGCACTGATCCGCGACAGACTGGCCGGGGGCCTTGGGCCAGTCTGGGGAACATTTGTGCAGATTGCTGCAAAACTGCGCCAGCTGAAGTTGACAAAAGGCGCTAAGTCCCTATACAATCAACAGGTTTTGCAAATTCTTATAGACCGAGGGTTGATTCAGATGCTCGAAGCGGGAGACAGCGCTGGCATAGAGCAGTTGCTCGCCTCTGAATTCGCCGGAGAAGTCACCCTGGCCGATCTCGATATCGACCTGCCGAAAGGGCCGTCATGAGCACCAACATACTACTGTTCAAGATCACACTGGTCCTCTATTTTGCCGCCATGATTCTGTTTCTGGTCGATGTTCTGCTGCGTCGCGCCAGCCTCGGTAAATTTGCCCGCGGCGCCCTGATTATCGGACTGCTGGTACACACCGCGTCTCTGGCAACACGTTACGCCGAAGTCGGCCAGACACCGGTCGCCAATCTGCATGAAGCTCTCTCATTTTTTGCCTGGATGCTAATCGGCAGTTTCCTGCTGTTCGACCTGCGCTATCGGCTCGACATTCTCGGCGCGCTGGTCTGCCCGATGGCGGTCATCATGATGATTGCCGGCGGCACTCTGTTTTATGAAGCACCGGCGCAGAATCCGATGCTCGACAGCTGGTGGTTCCCGGTTCACGTCAGCCTGGCTTTTGCCGGTTACGCGGTCTTCACCCTCGCCTTTCTGGTCGGCATCATGTACCTGCTGCAGGAACGGATGTTGAAAAACAAGAGCTTTTCGGGCCTGTACTACCGCCTGCCGTCCCTCGATATTCTCGACACTCTGAACTATCGTTGCCTGACCTTCGGCTTTCCGCTGATGACCATGGCGATCATCTCCGGCGCGGTCTGGGCCAATCAGGCCTGGGGTGGTTATTGGCGCTGGGATCCAAAAGAGACCTCGGCCCTGATCACCTGGCTGCTCTACGCCGCACTGCTACACGGACGTTTGAATGTCGGCTGGCGCGGCCGCCGGGCAGCAATATTTGCCATTATCGGCTTTCTCGGCCTGCTTTTCTCGTTTTTAGGGGTCAACCTGCTGATGTCAGTCGAACACAGCTTCGATGCTATAAAAGGCATCCGCTAGGCGGAATGATACGGCAACCAATATGAATATTCTAGTCGTTGGACTGAGTCATAAAACCGCCCCGGTCGCTATTCGTGAACGAATTGCCTTTGCCCCTACGGCAATGCAGGGGCCGCTGCAGCAGCTGCTCGCTTTGCCGGCGATCGCCGAGGCTGTGATTGTCTCAACCTGCAACCGGGTAGAAATATACGCCACCAGCCGCGATGCTGAAAGCGGGATCGCTCAGATCAAACGCTTCCTGGCCGAATTCCATGCCATTGACAGTGAAGAACTCGATAAGCATCTCTATGACTGCCAAGGCAGCAAAGCGATCCATCACGTATTCCGGGTCGCCTCCAGCCTCGACTCAATGATTGTCGGGGAACCACAAATTCTCGGCCAGATCAAAACCGCCTACGGCTACGCCACCGAATTCAAAACGGTTGGTCTGATTCTCAACCGCTTCCTGCACAAAGCGTTCTCCGTCGCCAAACGGGTCCGAACCGAAACCGAGATTGCCAGCAATGCGGTCTCGGTCTCCTTTGCCGCGGTCGAACTTGCCCGCAAAATCTTCGGCAAGCTCGACAACAAGACCGTTATGCTGATTGGCGCCGGTGAGATGTGTGAGCTGGCGGCCCGACATTTCGTCAACAATGGCGTTACCAATGTTCTGGTAACTAACCGGACCTTTGAACGCGCCGAAAAACTGGCGTCTGAATTCAATGGCCGGCCGGTGCTGTTCGACAACTTTGCCGACCACCTCGAACAGGTCGATATCGTACTGGCTTCGACCGGCGCCCCCGACTTTATCCTTGAACACGACAAGCTGGAGACGGTAATCAAGAAACGCCGTAATCGGCCGATGTTCCTGATCGACATTGCCGTGCCGCGCGATATCGACCCACGGGTCAACGATATCGACAATATCTACCTCTACGATGTCGATGACCTGCAGGAAGTCGTGCAGGCTAATATGAAGGAACGGCAGAAAGAGGCGAAGAAAGCTGAAGCGATGGTGCTGGCTGAAGTCGACCAGTTCCATCAATGGCTCGGTACCCTCGATGTCGTTCCGACGATTACCGCGCTGCGTGCAAAGTTTGAAGCAATCCGTAAGGAAGAGGTGCAAAAGACCCTCGCACGTTTCAGCGACCTCGGCAAAAAAGAACGTAAGGCGATCGAGGCGATGACCTCGGCCATTATCAACAAGGCGCTGCACCATCCGTTCACCCTGCTCAAGCAGTGTAGTGACGAATCTTCATGTGACGTCTATGTCGATGCAGTCCGCACACTGTTCGATCTCGCCCCACCGGAGCCGGAAGTCGAGTCGAACGACAATCACGAACAACTCAACGATATAGATACAAAGGAGTAAAGATCGCAATGTCCAAGAAACTTATGCGAATCGGCACCCGTGCCAGCGCCCTTGCCCTCTGGCAAGCCGAATGGGTCAACGCCGAATTGGAAAAACGCTAGCCCGATATGGAAGTCACCCTGACCAAGATCAAGACTCAGGGCGATAAAATCCTCGATGTCCCGCTGGCCATGGTCGGCGGCAAGGGTCTGTTTGTCAAAGAGATCGAAGAGGCGATGCTACGCGGTGAGATCGATATCGCCGTACATTCGATGAAAGATGTTCCAACCATCTTCCCGAAAGGGCTTGCCTTGCGCTGTATAACCGAGCGTGAAGACTGCCGCGACATCGTGGTGCTACGCCCCGGGGTTAAATCCTGGCGGGAGCTGCAACAGGGAGCCCGTATCGGCACCAGCGCTCTGCGCCGCAAAGCCCAGCTGCTACACATACGGCCCGATCTGAAGATGATTGATATCCGCGGCAACGTTCAGACCCGGATCAGTAAGCTGACCGCTGACGATCTCGACGCAGTAATTCTGGCTGCTGCCGGCATGCATCGTCTCGGCTACGATGCCCAGATTGGCGAGTATCTGTCGGTTGATGTTTCGATTCCGGCCATCGGTCAGGGCGCGCTCGGCATCGAAACCCGCATTGATGACGACGAAACCAACAACCTGATCGATTTTTTCAATCACCCGGAGACTGACTGGGCGGTGCGCGGCGAGCGCGCCTTCCTGAAACGGCTTGAAGGTGGGTGTCAGGTACCGATCGCCTGTCACGGTACCGTCACCGATGGTCAATTGACGCTGACCGGCTTTGTCTCTGATTGCGAGGGAGTCAA
>JAUVAJ010000310.1 GCA_030591795.1 Desulfuromonadales bacterium
TACTGAAAGCGCGTTGATACGCTTCGAGAAGATTCGTGCCGGTCGCAACACCACACGGATTGGCATGTTTGACGATCACGCAGGCCGGAGCACCATTAAACTGCTTGATGCACTCCAGCGCGGCATCGGTGTCACCGATATTATTGTAGGAGAGTTCTTTACCTTGCAATTGACGGGCAGTTGCAATGGAGGCCTCCTGGACATTCTTCTCTTTATAGAACGCGGCGTTCTGATGTGGGTTTTCACCATAACGCATCGTCTGGGCTTTTTTGTATTGCAAGGTCAATGTCTGCGGGAATTCATCTACTCCGTCGCCGAGACGCTGGCCAAGCCAATTGGAGATCGCCCCATCATACGCAGCTGTATGCTGATAAACCTTGACGGCCAAACCAAAGTTGGTCTCCCGTGACACGGTACCGCTGTTCGCCTTCATTTCAGCAACAACACCGGCATAATCAGCCGCATCGACCAGCACGGTAACGTCGCGGTTGTTTTTGGCTGCACTGCGCAGCATGGTCGGCCCGCCAATATCGATATTTTCGATCGCATCTTCCAGACTACAATCCGGTTTGGCGACCGTCGCTTCAAACGGATATAGATTAACCACCACCATATCGATCGGCTCGATACCATGCTCCTGCATCTTGGCAACATGCTCAGGATTGTCACGCATCCCGAGCAGACCACCATGCACCTTCGGATGCAAGGTCTTGACCCGGCCATCGAGCATCTCCGGAAAACCGGTGAACTCGGAAACATCCTTGACCTCTAGACCCGCATTACGGATCAGCTTGGCTGTTCCACCGGTCGACAGGATTTCCACACCAAAGCCGCTCAACTCACGAGCCAGTTCAACAACCCCGGTTTTATCAGATACGCTGATCAGGGCACGTTTAATCTCGGCCATCGTTATTTATCCTTTCAAGATCCTGTTCAAGTTCAGTATTGATATCAATAATAACGGTTTTTAAATAGAAAAATTCGGCATGATCCATTTCATTACAGCCAGTCGATAACTCCAACTTCAGAAATCGATGGCCTTGATGAAGGCGTTTTCGAAAGCCGGTGTACCTGACAGGGGGTAAGGCTTGAGCCGCGAGGCCAGAACCTCGACCTGCTCACGCCCGTCTTTGGCCAACAACATGCGACAGACACCCGACAGTGCGCCACCAGGCTCAAATCGAACTTTATCTACCATGTTTGAAGGCAGCATATCAACTCTTTTCAGCACCTCCGGAGCCAGAGAAAAACCGAAAGCGCCGGTCAGAACAAGCTGTTCAATTTCCCCTTCAGCCAACCCCGCCCGATCGAGCAGACATTCAACACCGGCCTTGACTGCCGCCTTGGCCAATTGGAAGTTGCGCACATCCTGCTGCGATATTCCAACCTGGCGGCTGGCATCCCGGTAAAGCTGCAAAAAGACACCGTCGGCATCGGGCTTCAGGTAACGAGACAGACCGCTCGAAATCTGATCAGGACCGACAATCGTTCCGCGAGCATCGATCAGGCCTTCTCGTCGCGCAGTGGCAATAGACTCAGCCAGCCCACTACCGCACAGGCCTGTCGGTGCTTTTTGCCCGACCACATAAAAATCGAGGCGTTCATCAACAACTCGAACTGCAGTGATAGCCCCCTCACCATATGGCATTCCGGAAGTAATGCCCTCACCTTCAAACGCCGGGCCGGCTGCAACCGACGTTACCCTCCAACGCACGCCATCATACAGCGCCATCTCTGCGTTGGTGCCGACATCGATATAAATCGTCGGCGCTGCCGGTATCGGCTGACCTAACAAAAAAGCGATCAGATCACCGCCGACAAAACCGTTGACCAACGGAAACAGATAAAGAGGAGGTAATCCATTCAAACTAACAGACTGAAGATCGAAATCGACCCCGGAACAATCGGCCGGTCGATACGGGGGGAACAAAATCGGCTCTACAGGAAGATTACGTAACAGAGTCGTGATTGCTGGGTTTGCCGCTGCGGCAGCGGTTATGATATCAGAACGCTCAACACCCGCCTCTGCACAGAGACAACTAATCAGATCATCAATACCGGTGACGATAAGAGACTGGAGCTCCTTGCCGCTCCCATCCCGGGAAGCTTCCAACCGGCGGAGCACATCACTGCCAAACTTTTTTTGTGGATTCGGCAGTTGACCTTCAGCCAAATGCTCACCATCACCACCAAGTAACACGCCGGCCAATGAGGTTGTACCAAGATCGAGAGCTAAACTAATTGTTTGTCTGGGCATGGATAATATTATCAGACCAAAGTTGTTTATTTGTAACCAGGCATACACATGTGGGTTACAGCTGTTACTTGCGGGAAGTTAAGTGACAACGTTGGACGCAGGCAATAGCTGTAACCTGCTCCAGAGTAGCCAGAAAGAAAACTGAAAGTTACGATTTATTTATCGACATAAAGTCGTGGCACACGCTGACTGATCCCGCAAAACACTTCGTAATTGATCGTCCCGATATTATCGGCCAACTCTTCTACCCGAAGCACGTTACCATCTGCATCACAACCAAACAAAGTCACCTCGTCTCCAACCTGAACAGCTGGCGCTTCGGTGACATCGAGCATAATCCAATCCATACAGACCCGCCCGACCACCGGCACACGCTGCCCGTGCACAAGCACTTCACCTGCACAGGAGAGAAGTCGATTGTATCCATCAGCATAGCCGATCGGAATGGTCGCGATCCGGCTCGGTCGCTCGGCAACAAACCGGTGCCCATACGAAACCCCTGCACCTTGCGGGACAGTCCGGAGCTGCGCAATAGCCGAGCGAAGGCTCATGACCGGCCGCAGGTCCATATCCGCAAAAGCCTTGGAGGGGAAACCACCATACAACGCAATTCCGGGACGGGCCAGGTTACAGGCACTCGCAACACCGGTCAGAATCCCGGCACTATTGGCCTGATGGATGAATTTCGGCGCAAAACCGGCGGCATGGACCGATTCAACAATCGTACGGAAACGCGTCACCTGCTCACCGGAAAACGTGTCATCCGGAACATCTGCCAGAGCAAAGTGTGACATCAGCCCCTGCATTTCAAGCCGGTCAAACGTTTTCAGCACCAACAAAACCTGTGGCA
>JAUVAJ010000243.1 GCA_030591795.1 Desulfuromonadales bacterium
TCGGTGGCGACTACCACCTGTTCGAGATCGGAAATCGATTGCAGATAACCGAGACCACGCACCATGAATTCGGTCTCGGCCATCTCAACCAGCCGGCCACCGACATCGTTATTACTGCGTTTGATCGCCATGCGGATTTTCGCCAGCGGGATGCCGTAAGCTGCCAGCCGGTTCGGGTCGACATTAACCTGATATTGTTTGATATGCCCGCCGATGCTCGCGACCTCGGAAACCCCGTCGACCGCCGTCAGCTCATAGCGCAGATACCAATCCTGGATCGAACGCAGCTCCTGCAGGTTGTGGTTTTCGCTCTCCAACACGTACTCGTAGACCCAGCCGACTCCGGTGGCGTCCGAACCGAGGCTCGGTGTCACCCCGGCCGGCAGCTTGCCGGCGGCGTAGTTCAGGTATTCAAGCACGCGTGAGCGCGCCCAGTACATGTCGGTGCCGTCTTCAAAAATAATATAGACAAAGGATAGCCCGAAAAACGAGTAGCCACGCACCGTCTTGGCATAGGGGACCGCCAGCATCTGGGTAGTCAGCGGATAGGTCACTTGGTCCTCAACCACCTGCGGCGCCTGGCCCGGATATTCGGTAAAGACAATAACCTGTACATCAGACAGGTCCGGGATAGCATCAAGCGGGGTATTGATCACCGCATAGAGCCCACCGACCACCAGAAACACCGTGACCAGAACAACCATGAACTTGTTACGCAGCGAGAAGGTAATTATCTTTTCAATCATGACGGCTTCCTTTTACAGCTGGTGAAATTAAAACAGATCATCAAGTTTCTCTTTGGTCGGAGCATCTTCATCCCCGAACAGGTCTTCACCATCATCAATCTCTGCCTCAGGTTCCAGCATCTTGGAAATCGCCTCACGCAATCTACTTTCAGAATCGAGCATGAACTGCGCCGAGACAACCACCCGTTCACCATCAGCGACGCCCTGGCGAATCTCGATCATGCCAGCGTCGCCCTGCACCCCGGTTTTGACCACTCGCGGTTCAAACTTACCCTCACCCAACGCGACAAATACGGTCTGTTTGGCCCCCGAATTGAGAACCGCCTGAACCGGCACCGACAGCACATTACTTTGCGGCTCAGTCTGAATTTCAACGTTGACATACATATCCGGGCGCAGACTCATATCCAGGTTGGCAAACTCAAGCCTCGCCTTGACGGTGCGGGTTTTTGCCTCGACATAGGGATAGATATAGGTAACTTCGGCACTACGCGGTTCCTCACCGGCATAGGGCAGGGTCACGCTGGCCGTCTGCCCGACCTCGACGAACGGAAGCTCGTTTTCGTACAGATCGGCGTAGACCCAGACCCGCGACAGATCGGAAATCTCAAACAGCGCCTTGCCCGGTTTGACATACATCCCCTCATTGACCATCTTCATGGTAACGATACCGCCGTACGGCGCATACAGAGTCATCCTCTTGCGTACCTGACGGCTCTGCTCGAGCTTGCTGATGTCGCGACGCGAAATATCCCAGAGCTGCAACCGCCGCCTGGCGGCATCAAGTAACCGCTGCGAACTGTCGGCCAGGGTCGCCACACTACTATTTTTGGTGGACTCATAACTGGCCAATGCGAGCAGGTACTCCTCCTGGGCGGTAACAAGTTCCGGGCTGTAGATTTCCAGCAGCGCAGCACCTTTTTTCACTGTCTGGCCGGTCTTGCTGACATGCAGCCGCTCAACCCAGCCAGCAATTTTACTGTTGACCGAATATTGTCTCGACTCCTCGTAAGCGATCACCCCGACGGTACGGATGCGCCGTGCGATGTCACCCCTGACCACCGGTGCGGTACGTACGCCCATATTTTGGACAGTTACCGGATCGATGGTGATGGTTGAGCCGCTTTGCACGTCATCCTTATAAACCGGAATCAGATCCATCCCCATCGGCGACTTACCAGGTTCATTGCGGATATAAGTCGGATCCATCGGCGCCGCCCAGTACTTGACCTTGCGCTCAGCCGTCGTGTCCTCGGCTGCATTCGCTTCGGCAACGAGCTGTAGCTGGCCGCTCAATTTCGGCAACAGGTTAAAGGCCATAAAACCGAGTGAAATTAAGAAAACAAAAAACGCGGTGATAACTATTTTATTATTCATTGCGTCATTACCTATAGATTTGAGTTGGAGTTCATAAGGGAAATAATCTGCGCTGAACCGGTCCCGGTACGGTAACGGAACGCGGCTACAGTTTTGTTGAAATCGGCAATGGCCCGCAAATGTTTGATCTCGGCGGAATAGATGCCGAGCAGGTTTTTCAGCAACGACGAAAACTCGGTGCGGCCGACCTGGTAGGCGGAGAGCGAAGCCGCGTAGCGCTGCTGCGACTGCGGTACAATCCCCTCCCGATATAGCACGATCCGCTCGGACAACTGCTGCAACTGCAGCTGCAGATCGCTGACTTTTATCCGTTCATTGGTCAGCAAGTTCTGATAGTCACTGAGCGCGACCTGTAGCGCTGCATCGGCCTGAGCCCGTTCGGAGTTGACTTTTGATCGGTTGACAAACGGCATAGTCATGCCAAATTCGACCGAAAGCAGATCCGTCGAATGGTACATCGGGTTGTCTTGCCGAAAGGTGTAGCCGGCGCCGATCTTGAAATCGGGACGGCCCTGCAGTCCGGCCAGCTTGACCTTCTCCCGGCCCTCATCGACCCGGGCACGAAACAGACGAAACATCGGTCGGTTAGATTCGATGTCGGCGACAGAGTCATCAGCGATGCTCGAATCGGCGTAAGCTGCCAGCTGCGCTCCGGTATCAACGTCCTGTTCACTCGGCCGATCGAGCAGGCGATTGAACTCATACAGCGCCCCTTTGGCCTTACGCTTGGCGGTCAACAGGGCATTCATCGCTTCGGTTCGACTTATCTGGACATTAAGGACGTCCTGCTGACCGCTTTTGCCGACCGCATAGCGGGCTTCAACGAAACCCTGAAAATCAGCCAACGCCTGAAGTTTGTTCTCCACGATCCGAACCGCCTCGCGCTTCAGCAGCAGATCGTTCCAGGCCCGAACCAGATCACGCCGCAGCATCAACCCCTCTTCATGCACTCGGGCTTGCATCGAAGCCGATTTGGCTTCGGCAACCGCTGCCTTACCCGACAGCTTGCCCGGATACGGAAACGCCTGCGACAATTTGACTATATTGCCGGTCATCGGAGTTTCATCGGCAGCAAACGAATCGACCGGATAGTTGTTGAAGACAAAAGCGACCTTCGGGTCGGGCAACGCGCCGGCTGCGCCAATCCGTGCCATCGCCTGCTCGCCCTGAAAACGGGCCGACGCAATGCGGTGACTCTTTTCCAGCCCCTCGATCACATATGGATCAAGCGCCGGGTCACTGGTCAAGGCTACGTCGGTCGCTCCGACCAGCCCTGCAGAAAGAAAAAGAAATAAGGTTGTGAGCAAGTATCTCATAAATGTCTATCCTTGTTAAAGTCAGCGAGATACTTTACACAAAGAATGCCAACTCCATAAGAGACTGTATTTACAGGCTTTTACAGATATTCACAAGAACAAGACATCGACAACTGTAGAATATTCTTCAACAAATCTAAGGATATTCTACAAAACAGAGGAAGTCGGGATGGTGTAGGAGTATACGGACTGAGGCAGGCAAGATTTCTATGTGCGAGATGATATTTTTCCAGATGGGAATCAAATAATTGCACTACAAAAAGTGCAGGCAAATGAACCTTTCCAGCAGCACTTTGTTCCGTACTACATATCTACAACTAACCGAAAAGCGCTTGCTTTTAAGGTTTTTTCATGCTAATTCTTACCGCCGAATTAGATCAAA
>JAUVAJ010000262.1 GCA_030591795.1 Desulfuromonadales bacterium
GACTTCGAAGGTTTATGAAGCGGCTATTGAAACCCCGCTGGAGGAGTCGGTGTGGTTGTCTGAGCATCTCGGCAACCGGGTCTTGCTCAAGCGCGAGGATCTGCAGCCAGTTTTTTCATTTAAGCTGCGTGGTGCATATAATAAAATCGCCCACTTGGAGGACTCTGAGCTTAAAAAAGGGGTTATTACCGCTTCGGCTGGCAATCATGCTCAGGGTGTTGCTTATTCGGCCCGGCAACTTGGCGTGCCGGCGCTGATTGTAATGCCGGTGACCACACCGCAAATCAAGGTGTCGGCAGTAGAAGCTTTGGGGGCTGAAGTAATCCTGTTTGGCGATAATTATTCTGAAGCTGCAGACCGGTGTGAGCATCTGCATAAACAGCGTGGTATGACTTTTATTCATCCATTCGATGATGATCTGGTGATTGCCGGGCAGGGGACTATCGCCGATGAACTGTTGAGGCAGACGGCCGGCAAGATGGATGCAGTTTTTCTCCCGGTCGGTGGCGGCGGCTTGATCGCCGGTGTTGCTGTTTATCTGAAAACCCTCTGTCCGCAGGTTAAGGTAATCGGTGTTGAGCCGGAGGACAGCGATGCCATGGCCCGTTCCCTGGCTGCCGGCCATCCGGTCTGTCTGGAGAATGTAGGGATTTTTGCTGACGGCGTGGCGGTGCGTAGTGTCGGCAACCGCACCTTCGAGCTCTGCTCTGAGTATGTCGATGAAATCATCCGGGTCGACACCGACGCCATCTGCAGTGCCATCAAGAAGATCTATCAGTCGACCCGTTCTATCGTTGAGCCGGCTGGTGCTCTGGCGGTTGCCGGTCTTAAAAAATATGTCGACGACAACAATATTGCCGGTCAGAACCTAGTTGCTGTCAACTCAGGGGCAAACATGAACTTCGAGCGTTTGCGCTACGTGGCTGAGCGGACCATGAGCGGTGAACGCCAAGAGGCGATTTTTGCGGTTACAATTCCGGAGCAGGCGGGGGCACTTAAAACCTTTTGTAATGACATTGTCGGTGACCGTAACATTACCGAATTTAACTATCGTCTGGCCGATCGCGGCAGCGCGCATATCTTTGTTGGTATTGCCGTACGTGATGATCTGGAACGTGAAGTTTTCTCTAAACAACTAGCAGAAAATGGCTATGAGCACACCGATTTATCCTCGAATGAGTTGGCCAAAACGCACATCCGCTACATGGTTGGCGGCCGCTCCTCGGTTGTCGGCCGCGAGGTACTTTACCGGTTCTGGTTTCCGGAACGTCCCGGTGCGATGTCGCGGTTCCTTGGATCTATGGGGGCTAACTGGAATATTTCACTGTTTCATTACCGACTTCAGGGCGGTGATTTTGGTCGGGTTCTGATCGGCCTGGAAATACCCGAAAACGAAGAGTCGGCCTTACCTGATTTTCTGAGTAATCTCGGTTATCGTTATATTTGTGAATCAGACAATCCGGCTTTTAAACTGTTTTTGCAGGGGTCGTCATGAAGCGATCTGACTATGATAAATTGATTTTGATCGTCGATGACGATGAACTGCTCTGCCAGATGTTATACGACAGTCTGGAAGAGGCTGGATTTCGCGTCGCGACCACGGCTAACGGCAAGGAGGCGTTGTCATTCCTGGAGCGGGTTATTCCGGACGCTATAGTTTGTGATCTGGTTATGCCGGAGATGGACGGGCTCGAATTATGTCAGGAAATTCGCTCGAACAGCTTGCTGTCCGATCTACCAATTATCATGCTTACGGCCAGAACCGATCTTGAGTCGACCGTTAATCCGTTTCAGGTCGGTGCTGACGACTACATGACCAAACCGGCCGACAATAAGGAGCTTGTCGCTCGACTGCTGGCGAATATTGCCAAGCATGAAACCCAACTCCGCCTGCAAAATGAAGCACGCTGCAGCACTGTTTTGCTCGAGATAGCCCGCTCGGTTACGTCTACCCTTGATACACAGACTATCTTGCGCCAGGTCGTTGCGCGGGTCGCGGAGTCACTTGAGGGTGTTTTCAGGTGCTCGATTATTTATATCCGAAACGACAGTAACTATGGCTATGTGGTCGCATCGAGCGATGATCCAAATCTCTCGCCACTTAAGATCGATCTCGAAAAGTACCCGGAGATCAAACAGGCGATTGCAACACGCAAGCCGATAGTCGTTGAAGATGTTAATTCTGATCCTTTGCTCAAATTGGTCCGGGACAGAATCGATTCCAAGCGCTTCAACTCTATAATAGTTCTGCCCGTCCTGTTTCAAACGAATGTTATCGGTGTCATGGTCGTGCGAGCGTTTAACAAAGCGATTCGTTTCATGGCTGATGAGGTTAAGTTTTGTGAGCTGGTGGCCAATGTTTCGGCTAATGCCTTGCAACACGCCCGTGACCTCGAGGAGGCTCACCTCGAAACGGCTTCTTTGAAAAAAAGTCAACAGCAGCTTGAACATGAATTGAGCATCAAGGCCATCTACGAAATGATGTTCGATGGGGCTTCCGAAGGTCTGATCGCCATCTCCCAGGATTTGACCATATTATTTGTTAATCGCAAGGCTATTGAACTGTGTGGCTATACACGTGAAGAGCTGCGCCATATCGATTTTTCCAATCTGCTGGAGGAGCCATCCAGAGCTGAATTTATAGCGGTGGTCCGGCCGTCTGAATCATCGGCTATTTTTGCCGGAGTTCGTCTCGATGCAACCTTGAATGCCGGAGATGGCAATAAAAAGCAGATTTCAATCAGTCTCGGTGATCGGCCCCGGGCGACCGGCCTGCAGGTTTTATCATTTCGTGATGTGACTGAACGTCGAATGATGGAAGCAGACTTGAAAGTTGCCAGAACCGAGCTGCAGGAAGCGAACGAACGATTAATTGAGATGGATCTGGCGCGCACTGAATTTTACAATACCGCTGCGCACGAGCTGCGTACACCGGTCTCAATTATCAACGGTTATGTTGAGCTGATCGAGATGTCGGGTAAGGAGAACCTTTCAGCCAAGCAGCAGGAATATCTGGATCTGGCGACACAGAGTTGTGACCGCCTGATCGACCTGATCGGTGACATGCTCGATATTTCACGCTTCGATGTTGATAAAATGGAGCTGTCAATTCGTGAGAATGATATTTCTGATCTGATCCGTGATGTCTGCCGTGAGATCAGGGGTATTTCTGATCGCAAGGGGCTGGTTCTTGAAGCGAGTGCCGGGCCGCTTTGCATGTTGAATTATGATGAGTTTATGATTCGCAGGGTTCTGGTTAACCTGATCGGCAATGCCGTAAAATTTACGCCGCAAGGTGGCCGGATTACAATCGAACTCGCTGATAACGAGGCGGATGTTACTATCTCGGTTATAGATAACGGTCCGGGGATCGCCTCGGATGAGATCTCGAACCTGTTTAAGGAGTTCCACAGTATTTCCCAGCCGTCCGGCCCGCAGGGGACCGGATTGGGGCTTTCCATTTCGAAGAAGATTGTCGAAGCGCATAAGGGGTTGATCTGGGCCGAAAGCGAACTCGGCAGCGGTAGTCGATTCTGTTTTACTCTCCCACGAGTTTGATTACTAAAACCATACATGCAACCCTCAATCTTTTTAGCCGCTGATACACGCTGATTTACGCTGATAATTCAA
>JAUVAJ010000127.1 GCA_030591795.1 Desulfuromonadales bacterium
GGATCATTTAATGACAGTTTCGATATTCCGTCGAACGACCCGGACGCAGCGACGCTGACGATTAACGCCAGTGGCGTAGGCTTGTCTGCGGCGACAAACAACCCACCGGCAGCTCCGAAGCTGATTTTCCCGGCAGTAGGACAGATAGAATTGCCAACAACGTTCGCTTTTCGCTGGGAAGAATCTTTGGATCCGGACGGTGAATTAGTAAAATACGCCCTCTACTATTGTGAAGATAGCAGCTTCACTGGCTGCCTCTCGGCTAATGTTGCGACCCTGTCCGATCCGCCTGTAGATAATTATTATGCGGGTGTCGGTGGCCTCTGGATCACCGGTCTGGTTTTGCTTGCCGGTATTAGCGGTAAAAGGAAAAGATCAGTCCTGCTGCTCGTGGCAATAATCTCCGCTCTGCTGACCATCACTGCATGTGGTGGCGGCGGCGGAGGTGGCGCCGGCACTGCTGAGGTAAGCTACAATGTCTCCGGACTTACCCCGAATACAACCTATTACTGGAAAGTCCTTGCTGGTGACGGCCAGGATTCATCTGAGAGCCCGGTCAGGAGTTTTACGACACAGTAGATTTTTTATTAAAGCCTAGTTTGATAACGCCTCCTCGGAGGGCATAAAAAAAGGCCTCTCAGTTTGAGAGGCCTTGCTGCCAGAATTCGTGATCAGGTTTTTTTATCCGCAACACTTTTAATCTTGACCGGCCCCTGCTTCTCCGGTCGCTTGCCGATTTTATCCTGGTAATACTCCCGCAAAATCTGAAAATCGGCCTCAATATCGCCACTCGGTTCAAACAGGCGATCAATCCCGATTCGTTTGCGCGGATAGTCGATAAAACCGAGAGCAATCGGCACATTTGCCGCCATGGCAATGTGATAAAAACCGGCCTTCCACTGCTTGGTCAGGCTACGTGTCCCCTCCGGAGCGATCGTCAGCACAAACTGCTCCCGACTATTGAATATTTCGATGATATTTTTAACGAAACCAGTGCTACCCCGCCGGTCGACCGGAATGCCGCCGATCGCCCGCATAAGCGGTCCAAACGGACCTTTAAACAGGGTGTGTTTACCGACCCAGTTAAAACGCAAACCGACTGCGCTCATCGCCAGCAAACCGAGCGGAAAATCCCAATTACTGGTATGCGGCGCTCCAACCAGCACATACTTATCCCGGGGCGGAAGAGAGAATGAAACCTGCCATCCGAGCAATTTGAGGATGATTGTATTCACGGTTTTGAGCATTTATGGCGACACCTGCTTCAGCAACTGCTTATCACGCATAAATTTACCAAACTCCTGGTCTGAACCGGAAAGATGAATTTTCAACCATT
Organism: Desulfuromonadales bacterium; assembly: GCA_030591795.1. The sequence goes on from JAUVAJ010000127.1 coordinate 1,337, forward strand.
CATTCAAAAAATTCAGCAACTCAAAAGTGACCGGCTCGTCACCATGCAACTGGATAACCTGATCAGTCAGATCTATATGCTCGTAGCGGTGTTTATCGAGTTCCGGATATTGCGCCGCACGCATCGCCGCTTCTTCATCCTTAAAATGGGTCTGGGTGTACTGTAAAAGCTCATACAGGGTATCTTCAACTACCTGTTGAGCCTGATCGCTTTTTTTAAACGCATGTAGTTTGTTAAGCATATCGATCAGAGTATGGTGCTGCACATCGAGTTTCGGCAGACCGATCTCGTACTCTTGTTTCCACTGAAATAAACTCATGTCGCAAATCTCCCTTGTTTCTTGAAAAGAATCGACAAAACTTAAAGCCAATCGGATGGATCAACATTGTAAAACAACTTCAACTCAGCAAACAGTTCCGGATGCTTTTTGCGCAATTGTACCGGTTTTTCGAAAAAAGTCTCGGAGGCAACGGCAAAAAATTCCGCTGGATGGGTCGCGCCGTAAGAATCGAGTACGGTCTTTTCCCCCTTTTCGACCCGCGAACGAAGCCGACTGTACTCATCGGACAATACCCGTGCCCACACTGTGTAGCTGGAATGGCTGGAGAGAATCGGCGCTCCGTCACTGTCGCCATCTTCCTGATCGAGTTGATGGGCAAATTCATGGATCACCAGATTCTGGCCATCGACAAAATTGAGGGCACCACGTTTAACGCTATCCCAGGCGAGAACCACGGTGCCGTGTCGCCATGATTCGCCGAGCCGCACCTCTTCTTCACCATCTTCGTCCGGAGCAAAATAGGCACTCGGGTAAACTACGACCGACATCAGCCGTGGATAACAACGAACCTGACGATTGAGCAGCAGCAGGCAAGCCTGGGCGGCGATGGTCACGCGGATCTCATCGGTCAACTCCAGACCACCACAACCTTCAAATTGTTTATCAAAGAGGAATTCGCTGATGTAGCCATGCAACTGCTGTTTAAGGTCATCTGACAAGCGCAGATATGGAGGGATGTTCGTCTCGATGAACGCTATCCACTCTAACGGCATAGAGACAGCCAAAGCTTGCCGACGTCGCAAATGCATCAATAGCCGAAAGAGAAAAAATCCCAGGACAGTGACAACGACAATAGTAATAACGATCTGCGGTGAAGTCACCCGGGCGCTCCTTGAACAGGGTCAGGTTGTCAATTTACAGGGGATAAAAATGAGATAATAACACTCAGCGATGGCTACCCAGATCGTAGGCGGTTGCATTTGAATCAAACATCTCCGGTTGCACAACTTCAGGCCGGTCCGACTCATCAAGGGTAAAGAACAGTGTAAATTCGCCGATCACGATTTCATCGTTGTCATTCAGAGCCTCTTTTTCGTTCAGTAAAGAGCCATTGAGCTTGGTGCCATTGGTGCTCTGCTTGTCTTCGAGGACGTAACAAAAACCACGACGATGAATTTCGGCGTGAAACCGGGAGATGGTTGCATTAACAATCCGGATCTGGTTGATCTGTTCACGACCAATTCTGGTCCGATCGGCAGTTATCGGAATTTCCTTAATCAACTGGCCGTTTTTACTGAGCAAAATCTTTGCCATTATTCTCCTCCAGTATGCACATTCCTGAATATTGAGAGCATACGCCACAATTACCCAGATGACAACCATGTCTGAGTGACATGCCAATAAATTACAGCCTTAATATAAGCTATTTAAAAGCTGTTTCTCATTAATTTTCAACAGGCCCTTGATATCTCAGCTGAGCTGTTACACTTATCAAATGGAAACATTACAAGTCTTTTTCGACTATATCTGACCTTGGTGCTACTTCGGTACCGTGCGTACCGACCGCTTGCGTCAGGAATTTGATTTGCAGATCGAATGGTCAGCCTACCCGCTGCACCCGGAAGTGCCGGATGCGGGAATGAGCCTGTACGATCTGTTTTATGGGCGGATAGATGTCGATTCGGTGATTGCCCGGCTTGAAGGGATCGCCGCTGAATTGGAATTACCATTCGGTACACGGACTATGACTTACAACAGCCGCAAAGCCCAGGAACTTGGCAAGTGGGCCGAGGAAATGGGCTCCGGTGAACCATTCCACATGGCGGTCTACCATGCTTATTTTGCCGACGGAAAAAACATCGAACAAATAGATGTACTCACCGCTATCGCCGCTGCTGTTGGCCTTAACCCCGATGAGGCGAAACAAGTGATCGAATCAGGTCGTTATGCTGATAAAGTCGACGCTGACTGGGCCAAGGCGAGTGAACTCGGAGTGACTGCGGTGCCGACCAGCCTCTATCGAGAAAAAGCCCTGGTCGGGTTTCAGGATTACGCAGCATTTCAGCAATTGATCAAAGACCCCGACGATTAGCATCACTCCAACGCTGCTGTTCGGCCGGTGTCCGGGTGAATCCCTTTCCAGACAAACCAGTAAACCAATACATGCGGTATGCGTTCGCCTTTGGCATTGCGCACCAGGAGCGTATCGTCATCGGAATCATAGCGAGCGTTCAACTGTTGCCCGTCGACGCTGACTGTGAGCGTTTTGCCCCGACGCAAGGCATTTGTCCCGAAAGCGAAAGCCGTCTCGCCAATCTCGACGCCTGCAACCAGCTCCTTCTCCTCTTCACCGGGACCGGGTTTAAAGAAAGAGAGAAAGCCGCTACGACTCGCATAATAACTGGCATACGGATCACGACTGTAATCACGGTCGTAGCCGGTCTCGGTAGTCAACACTTCGGTATCCGGATGTTTTTTCAGCCACTTACTCCACGTGGTAAGTGTGGAAGGAAAAATGTCTAGCTTGGTTCCGGTCAACGGCCCGGTCACCGCCTGCCGCTTGACCTGAAGCCAGAGCGACTCGGTCTGATGATCGTACATCAGCACATTGGCCCGGTAGAGCAGGCCGGAGACACCAAAAGTGTATTCTTTACCGTTGATGGTCCGGGCGTACACGACGCCCGCAGAGGCGAGCGGTCACCAGCTCACCAGTACGGCGGTGTCGCCAAATTTGTCGTTAACCAGTTCGTGCCAGGAGAGGATGCGGGTCGGATAGGCGCGGGTAGTGCCATTAATTACCACACCGAGCACTTGCTCATCGACGCGCATGAAGTTCGCCTTCTGGCCAATTACAAACTTGGGATTAAACAGGGCGGGAATACCATCTTTCGGCGGGCCGCCGGAGAGGAACTGCTCAACATCAATGCTATGTTTACTGTAATCCCAGCCCACAGCCGGGGCCGGTATAGCAAGCAGCAACCCGACGAGCAGGTGTAGTAAGATTCTCATGACACGCTCCTTCTCTGAACCAGGTCGGCTCGGACAGTGTCTTTTCAAAGGATATCACCCGCTAGTATTGATACAATATTTATTTCACAGTCGTTAATAAGACTCAAAGGCTATAACAATAACCTTCAACTTGCATCCAGGCGAGTATCTGTTTATATTTATTACAGAAGTCAGGATATACAACCCTCTGGTTGGCGAAACTTCCGGAGACCTGTTGCACAAAGAGTCCTGCTCCAAACACTATTCAACAAAGCAAGGAGAAACAATGAAATACCTATTGCTGCTTACTGTTGTTCTACTGACCTTTACATTCTCCGCCTGTGGCCCTAAGTCTGCAGAATACGGAGTAAAAGGGGCAGCTGGTGGAGCCGTTTCGGCATCATTCGTCGGTGCCGTAACCGACCTGATTGTCGATGGCGAAGTAAACACCTACAGATTGACAAGAAACGCAGTTGGCGGCGCGGTCGCCGGCGGAACCGCCGGTGCAATTGTTGGCCATCAACAAGATAAAGCCGATACGGCACAGGATAAAGCAGCCGAGCAGGCTGTTACCTCTGGCGCAACGGCGACCGATGCCGAGGTCGAAGCGTTGCGAAAAAAGATCGGTCCAGACAACGTAAATGGATTGAAACAGCTGGTAAAATGCAAGCACGAAGATGCGTACCGCATCGGTCTGGGCACCGCACGCTCGGATAATATGAACTATAAAGAGGCTGGTCTGGTGCTGCAAGCGCTGGTCGATAAAGACCGAGGCAACATGGACGGCGCCAATCGAGTGTTGCCTGAACTGGTCGAGATGAGTGCTAAACTGGCCGACTTGTCTGCCGCGCAAAAGGGACTGGAAGATCTGCACCAGATACTTATTGATGAGCGCAGGGTACAGGGAATGAATCCAACTTGTAAGTAAACTCCGATTATCGTTTCATAACCATTGCGGGGCGCCTGATGAACAGTCAGGCGCCACGTAAACAACCGCTCTGGACACCACCCCAGTAAAGCGTATCAATGCACCCATTACCTGACTGACTGTGCTACAATTCCTGATCTTCATCTATCACATAGCCACCCTCTATTTACGAGACGACCCATACCTATGAATCCAAAAACCCGACAACTCTGGCATCATCTGCGTTGGACTATTATCGGCATCGTCATCTGCCTGTTTCTCCTGGTTGTCTCCCTCAGCCAATTCCAGAGCGGCCAGGCGCGCCACGATATCTCCACCATGCTGATCGACAAGGTAGCCGGTCGGGTGCAGGGTGAAGTGGCCGACTACATCAACCGGGTCGAAACACTGCTATA
>JAUVAJ010000170.1 GCA_030591795.1 Desulfuromonadales bacterium
GACCATCAGCGGTCTTTCTTGCTGTACCACGGGGAGTAAATCCGACGTTTGCTCGCTAACTGTTGTTTCCTCTGCCGCAGCGGCTTCCATCTCGGCTTTTTTCTCCGCAGCGGTTTTACGCCGCCGTCTACGCCGTTTTGGTTTCTCTTCCGGTGTGTCGCTTGCACTGTCTGTTTCTACAGTCGCATCTGTTGTCTCGGCAAGCTTATCTCCCTCAGTAACCATAGGTAGACTGTCCGGAGTGTCTTCTGCCGGTTCGCCAGCTCCAGCTTCTGCTGCCGCCGCTTCCATCTCGGCTTTCTTCTCAGCAGCGGTTTTACGCCGCCGCCTGCGTCGCTTGGGTTTTTCCTCAGTTGTGTCAGGCTGACTATCAGTTGTAGCAGTCGGGTCTGTGGCCTCTCCAGCTTCTGCAGGTTTCTCTTCCTTCGCTGCCGGTGCTTGGTCTTCAGCTGTCTCATTAGGCTGATCGTCAGCTGCCGCCGCTGCAGCCTCCATCTCGGCTTTCTTTTCGGCCGCCGTTTTGCGCCGGCGCTTGCGTTTCGGTTTCTCTGCCGGGGCATCCTTCGGTTTTTTGTCTTCGTCGGTCAGCTCCGGTCTTTCGTCGGTTGCTGTGATCGGCTCGATCGCTTTGACGTCGTGGACCTTTTTGACCCGTTTATGGGTTTCAATCTCCAGCTGACCGGAGACAAAGTCGTTTTGTCCCATGATCGCAATCGTCAGCTTGAGTGATTTCTCAAGTTCGACCAGTTCTTCACGCTTGGCATTGAGCAGGTAGTCAGCGACCTTGGTCGGGACTCTGGCTTCGACCTTTTCGATGGCCCCCTTGGCGCAGGTAGTGTGAACGCGGCGCAGGAAGGCGACGGCTTGGGCTTCGGTGCTTTTTACCCGGCCGATCCCTTCACAATTAGGGCAGGTCAGAAAAGCGCCTTCGGCCAGGGCTGCCCGAATTCGCTGTCGACTCATTTCGAGTAGACCGAATTGACTGATGCGGCCGACCGAGACCCGGGCCTTATCGTGCTTTAACGAGTTCTTCAGGGCTTTTTCGACATCGCGATTATGTTTCCGGTCACGCATATCGATAAAGTCGATGACGATCAGGCCACCCAGGTCGCGTAGCCGCAACTGACGACCGACTTCTGTGGCCGCTTCGACATTGGTCTTGAACGCCGTCGCCTCAATCCCTTTTTCACCGGCCATTTTTCCGGAGTTGACGTCGACGGCAATCAGCGCCTCGGTCGGGTCGATGACAATCGAGCCACCGGAGGGGAGGGGCACCTTGTTCTGGCTGATGGTTTCGATCTGCTCTTCAATCTGGTAGCGGGAGAAGATCGGTCGGTGCTCCTGGTGGCGTTTCAGTAGATGCAGATACTCCGGCATAACCGAGCGGAAGAAGTCCTGCGCTTCGCGAAAGACGACCGGATCATCAATCAACACTTCGTCCATCTCCGGGCTGAAGTAGTCGCGGATCGAACGGATGACCAGGTTCGACTCCTGGTAGATCAGTTTAGGTGCTTTACTGGAACCGGCCAGATCGATAATTTTTGTGTAGATGCCGAAGAGGTACTTGAAGTCGCGATGCAGCTCGTCAATGCTCTGTCCGATGCCGGCGGTGCGGACGATATAACCAGTGTTCTCCGGAATGTCGATCGATGCCATCGCTGTTTTGAGCTCTTTGCGCTGCGCTTCATTGTCAATTTTACGTGAGATACCTTTAGTCGTGCTGCCGGGCATCAAGACCATGTAGCGACCGGCCAACGACATATTGGTAGTCAGGGCCGCGCCTTTACTGCCGCGTTCTTCGCGGATGATTTGCACCAGCAGTTCCTGGCCGCGTTTGAGGATATCGTTGATCCGTGGCCGGCTGTTCCCTTCTTGTGCGTTTTTTGGGTAAAGATCAGGATGGATTTCGCCGATTTGCAGGAAGCCCATACGGTCGGCGCCATAATCGACAAAGGCGGCCTGTAATCCGGATTCAACCCGAACGACGGTCGCCTTATAGATGTTGCCCCGGGTCTGTTCCCGGCCTTCAATCTCGATGTCGAGTTCGGTCAGCAGACCGTCTTCAACGATAGCTACCCGATTTTCCTCCTGATGGGAGGCGTTAATCAGAATCTTCTTACTCATGTCTGAAACTTTCTGGACGGATTGATGCCCCGTCACTTAGTTTGTTGCCGGTGGTCGTACCACCAAACGGCTTCCGCTTTCGACTCATTAGGCGAAAGGGACTGCCGCGCGAATTCAGTATATTTCTTGCTGCGGATCCAGCGTAAAGATACAGCGGATCTGATAAAAACACAGCAGAAGGGTCAAGTTGTGATTATTAAACAGGTAGGGGCTTGAAATAGCAAGCTTTTTCGTGATTGTGCTGATGATTATCCGTTCCCTGTAACAGTCGACTGTGCTATATATATCCGATGTTTCAATTACGCGAAATTGCCAAAGGGTTTGGCGGTCATCTACTATTTTCCAGTGCCAACTGGCAGGTTCAGGGCCGTGATCGGGTCGGGCTGGTCGGTGACAACGGCACCGGTAAATCTACACTGTTGAAACTTCTGGCTGGACTTGAAACGCCGGATGATGGGCAGATGCAGCAGACGCGCGGCGCAACACTCGGCTATCTGCCACAGGAATGCCTGGTTCACACCGGACGCTCACTGTTTGACGAGGTTCGGGCCGCTCGTGATGATCTGTTGCTGATGGAAACAACCATGCGCCAGCTGGAGTCTGCCGTAGCCGACGGCGATCCGGCGTTGCTCGATCGCTATGCCTCACTGCAAGACGAATTCAGGCAAAAAGGCGGTTACGAGCTCGATGCTGAAATTGGTCGGGTTCTGGCCGGTCTTGGCTTTGAGGAGACTGATTGGCGGAAGGATTGTGCGCATTTTTCCGGTGGCTGGCAGATGCGCATTGCGCTGGCCAGATTGCTGCTCAAGCAACCGAGCCTGTTGCTGCTTGATGAGCCGACTAATCACCTTGATCTACCGGCCCGTGAATGGCTGGAGGATTACCTCGCCGATTATCCGTATTCTGTCGTTATCGTTTCGCACGACCGGCACTTCCTGGATCGGGTTACTAACCGTACAGTAGAAATATGGAACTGTGCCCTGCATGATTTTAAAGGCAACTACAGCACTTATCTGGTCGCTCGGGCACAGCGGATTGAGACCTTGCGCGCGGCTAAGGAGAAGCAGGACCGGGAGATTGAAAAGATCGAGTCGTTCATTGTCCGGTTTCGGGCCAAGGCGGATAAGGCGGCGCTGGTGCAGAGCCGGGTCAAGCAGTTGGCCAAGATCGTGCGTATTGAACTGCCGGAAGAGTCAAAGTCGGTGGCGTTTACGTTCCCGATACCACCAAAATCTGGTCGCCTGGCTATGGAATTGTCCACAATACGCCACGGATATGCTGACCTGGTCGTGCTTGACGGAATTGATCTGGTGGTTGAGCGGGGTGAGAGCATTGCTCTGGTCGGAGCCAATGGGGCCGGTAAATCAACCCTGATGCGAATTATCTCCGGGGTCGAATCGCCACAGACCGGAATCCGGACCGAGGGACATAACCTTGAATTGGCTTATTTTGCCCAGGATCAGGCAGAAACGCTCAATATGCAAAGGACGGTGCTTGAGGAGATTACAGCGGCTGCGCCGTTCGATATGGTGCCCAAGGTAAGGAATATCCTCGGCTCATTTCTGTTTCGCGGTGATGATGTGCACAAGCGAGTCTCGGTCTTGTCCGGCGGCGAGCGCAACCGTCTGGCATTGGCGATTCTGTTGCTGCGGCCAGCCAACCTGCTGTTGCTCGATGAGCCGACCAACCATCTTGATATTGCTTCCAAAGAGGTGTTGCTCGAAGCGCTGAAGCGCTACACTGGAACCTTGCTGTTCGTATCACACGATCGCTACTTCGTTGATGCTCTGTCGAGCCGGGTGGTTGAGATAAATCACGGCAAAACACTCTCTCATCCGGGTAATTACGGTGATTTTATTCGGTTCAAGCAATCTATCGGTGACGAGTCACACAGTGAAGACCGGGTTGAACAACGTCAGGCAAAAACGGTAAAAACCGAACCGGTTACGCCACCTACCGATCATACTGTGCGTAAAGAAGAGAAGCGCCAGGCCCGCCGGCGGCAAAAGGAACTCAAGGCGGTCGAGGAGCGGATTGCCGATCTCGAAGAAAAACAGCTGTTGATAGAAACTGAAATGGCCGACCCAGTGGTGGCTGGTGATCACAATGTTTTGACGCCGTTGTCAGGTGAGCATCGAACCAACGGCCAGGAGTTGGAAGAGCTATATGCCCGCTGGGAAGAACTTGGACTGGCCGAATCGGCCTGACAGGAGAAGATGATGCAGGATACAGGACTTTTTGTTGTTACGGTAGCGAGTGAAAAGGGCGGGGTTGGCAAGACCACCATCGCCACCAACCTGGCCGTCTACCTGAAGGCCCTGTTCGAGGATCTACCGGTTACGATCATCTCTTTTGATAACCATTTCAGTGTCGACAACATGTTTGCTATCGGCTCTAATCGCGGACAATCAGTATCCGGGGTGTTCGATAACAAGCCGCTCGATCAACTGGTGCAGCTCGGTGAATATGGTGTGCAGTTTATGCTCTCCGAGCGGCAAATGCAGCCGCCGGATGACGATGAGCGCCACTTGAGTCGTGTGCTGGCCCTCGGTGCCCTCTCGGGAATCCTGATCATCGATACCCGGCCGATTCTTGACTATTTCACCCGCAGTGCGCTGCTGGCAGCTGATCTGGTGCTGACGCCGGTTAAGGATCGTCCGTCGCTGGTTAATGCCGGAGCCTTGCAGCAGACGCTGGTCGATGGTGGCAGTGAAGCCGAAC
>JAUVAJ010000009.1 GCA_030591795.1 Desulfuromonadales bacterium
ACGATCATGACCGATCCGGATTTCGCCGATCGCACCTATATCGAGCCGGTGACACCCGAATCGCTCACGCGCATCATCGAAAAAGAACGTCCTGATGCCGTATTGCCGACCATGGGCGGACAGACCGCCCTGAATACGGCCGTTACGGTGGCCAAGGACGGTACGCTCGATAAGTATGGTGTTGAACTGATCGGAGCTAAACTCCCGGCGATCGAAATGGCCGAGGACCGCACCCTGTTCAAGGCGGCGATGGCGAGAATCGGCCTCGCGGTACCCGGCTCCGGTCTGGCTCACAATGAAGAAGAGGCGATGCAGATCATCGAGACTATCGGCTTTCCGGCCATTATTCGCCCCTCGTTTACCCTCGGCGGCACCGGTGGTGGTATCGCTTATAATATGGAAGAATACCAGAAGATGGCCGTGGCCGGTCTCGATGCATCACCGACGGACGAAATCCTGATCGAAGAATCGGTTATCGGCTGGAAAGAATATGAGCTCGAGGTGATGCGCGACCTGGCCGACAACGTTGTTATCATCTGCTCGATTGAAAACTTCGATGCCATGGGCGTGCATACCGGTGATTCGATCACCGTCGCCCCGGCCCAGACCCTGACCGATAAGGAATATCAGATTCTGCGGGATGCCTCGCTACGCATCATTCGTGAGATCGGCGTCGAGACCGGAGGCTCGAACATCCAGTTCGGGATCAACCCGGTCGACGGGCGTCTGGTGGTCATCGAGATGAATCCGCGGGTTTCGCGTTCCTCGGCTCTCGCTTCCAAGGCGACCGGGTTTCCGATCGCCAAGATTGCGGCCAAGCTCGCGGTCGGTTACACCCTCGATGAGATTCCGAATGACATCACCCGGGAAACTTTCGCCTCATTCGAGCCGACCATCGACTATGTTGTGACCAAAATCCCGCGTTTTACGTTTGAGAAATTTCAGAAAGCCGATGCGACACTGACCACCCAGATGAAATCAGTTGGTGAAGTTATGGCTATTGGCCGGACCTTTAAAGAGTCATTTCAGAAGGCGCTGCGTTCTCTGGAAATTGATTCATATGGCTTTGAAAGTCGCCTGTTTGTGGAGCCGTGTCGTTCGCCGAAGAAGATTACAGCTGATCAGGAGACAGAACTCGAGGCTAAACTGCGCGTGCCCAACTGGGAACGGCTCTGGTTTCTAGCTGATGCTATTCGCGGCGGATTTGGCACTGAACGCATTTATAATCTGACCGGTATCGACCCATGGTTTGTTGAGAATATCCGTCAGATTATAAACAAGGAAGAGGAGTTGATCGCGGCAGCCCATCTGGTCAGTCAAGGCGGGCAGGTGTTCAGTGACCTATTACTTGACGCCAAACAATATGGATTCTCCGATAAACGGCTGGCTGTGCTCTGGAATAAGGATGAGTCGCTTATCCGGCAAAAGCGGATCGAAAACGGGGTTCGACCCGTTTACAAGAGGGTTGACACCTGTGGCGCAGAATTTGTCGCCTATACACCATATTTCTATTCGACTTACGAGCAGGAGTGTGAGGCGGAACCGACTGACCGGAAAAAAATCATCATCCTCGGTGGTGGACCGAATCGTATAGGCCAGGGGATTGAATTTGACTACTGTTGTGTGCATGGTCTCTTTGCCCTCGCCGGTGATGGCTATGAGACGATCATGATTAACTGTAACCCGGAGACCGTATCAACCGATTACGACACCTCTGATCGTCTCTATTTTGAGCCGCTGACTTTTGAGGACGTTCTGGAGATCGTCGAAATCGAAAAACCGCTAGGCGTGATCGTGCAGTTTGGTGGGCAGACGCCGTTGAAACTGGCTGTTGCGCTGGAGCAAGCCGGCGTACCGATCATCGGAACATCGCCTGACGCTATCGACCGGGCTGAAGACCGCGAACGGTTTCAGACATTACTGCACAAACTTGAACTGAAACAACCTGCCAATGGTATCGCTCGTTCGTTGGCTGATGCCGAGGAAATCGCCGAAGAAATTGGTTATCCGGTTGTGGTTCGGCCCTCCTATGTGCTGGGCGGACGCGCCATGGAAATCGTCTATGATGTGGAAGCACTACGCAATTACATGTTGTATGCGGTTCAGGCCTCGCCTGACCATCCGATCCTGGTCGACAAATTCCTTGAGGCGGCTATCGAGATTGATGTTGACGCCTTGTGCGACGGCAAGGAAGTCGTCATCGGCGGGATTATGCAGCATATCGAAGAGGCGGGCATCCACTCGGGGGATTCGGCCTGTACCTTGCCGCCGTACTCCCTTGATCAAACGATTCAGGACGAAATTCGTCGCCAGACAGTCGCTCTAGCGTTGGAACTCGGCGTTGTCGGGCTGATGAATATCCAGTTTGCGGTCAAGCAAGATGAGGTCTTCCTGATCGAAGTTAACCCACGGGCCAGTCGCACTTCTCCCTTTGTCTCCAAGGCGACCGGACGTCCACTGGCCAAGATTGCCGCCCGAGTTATGGCCGGCAAAAGCCTCGCCGAACTTGGTGTCTCGGGCGAGATTATCCCGAACTACTTCTCGGTAAAGGAGGCGGTATTCCCGTTTGTGAAATTTCCGGGAGTTGATACGCTGCTCGGACCGGAAATGAAGTCGACTGGTGAAGTAATGGGGATCGACAAGGAATTCGGGCGAGCCTTTGCCAAAGCCCAGCTCGGCGCCGGAGTAGATTTGCCACTGTCCGGTAAGATCTTTGTCAGCGTTAAGGATGAAGATAAGGATCAAATCCTCGATTCGGTGCGCAAGTTGGCAGCTTCAGGCTTTAAAATTGTTGCCACCGATGGCACAGCAAGGTATCTGCAGGACAACGATGTCGATGTCGAATTCATCAATAAGGTAAAAGAGGGTCGACCACATTGTGTCGACGCTTTGAAAAACAATGAGATCGACATGGTTTTCAATACAACTTTCGGCGCACAATCGGTTGTCGATTCGTACTCGATCCGACGGACCGCCCTGATGCATAGTGTTGCTTACTTCACCACCGTTGCCGGTATGCACGCTGCTGTTGATGGGGTTTTGGCTATGCAAAGGGAAGGGCTTGACGTCGAAACGATTCAAGGGTATTATCTGCGCTGAATTTAAAACATACAAGCTTATTACTGCCGGGCGGGGTTTACCTCGTCCGGTCATTTTATTATCAAAGGAATGATTAATGTCACAAAATATACCGATGACTCCTGGTTGTTATCAGAAGCTCCAGGAGGAATTAAAAAATAAGATTCGTGTTGAACGTCCCAAGGTTGTCAATGATATTGCTGAAGCTCGCAGCCATGGCGATCTGTCTGAAAATGCCGAATATGATGCAGCCAAAGAAAAGCAAGGGATGATTGAAGGTCGTATTCAGGTTCTGAATGACACCATTGCCCGCGCTCAGGTAATAGACCCGGCAGAGCTGGACGTTGAAAACATTGTCTTTGGCGCAACTGTTACCTTGACCGATATTGACACTGATGATGAAGTGATTTATCAGATTGTCGGTGAGGAAGAAGCGGATATCAAGGCTGGCAGAATCTCCGTAACCTCTCCGGTTGGCAAGGCTCTGATCGGTCATTATGTGGATGATGAGGTTCGCATCAAGGTTCCGTCCGGGGTTAAAATATACGAAGTCGTAAACATTGCTTACAGGTGAATATAATGAAAAAAAATAAAGTTACCGCCGATATGACGTTTGGGCAGGTCCTGCAGATGAGCCCGGAAGTCGGCAAGATGCTCAAAGCTAAATTCAACCTGGCCTGCATGGGTTGCGGTGGTGTTGACAATGAAACCCTGACCTTGGGTGCTCGGGCACATGGCCTTGACGTCAACGACATTATTCGTGAACTGAATATCATCCTCGCTAAATAGTAACGAACGGGAAGGGCATGTCGCAGAAGCCCCAGAACACATCTGTTCATCAATCGGCTTCAGTGTTGCGTGGTGTTGGGCCTGCAGTGCTGACCAAGCTCCAGAAAATGGGGATTGAGACGGTTGAAGATGTCCTGTTTAAACTTCCGGCACGCTATGAAGATCGACGAGTAGTTCGAAAAATTGCTGAGCTGAGGGAAGGGGAACGCCAGTTATTTCGTGGCGAGATCCTGGCTGCCGGTGAAGCGACAACCCGCGGTCGCGGGCGACAGTTGTATGAGGTGATCGTCAGCGATGGTAGCGGTCAGATCATGCTCAAATGGTTTCATTATAAAAAATCATGGATGAAGCAACGCTTTGCGATCGGTCGCAAAGCGTTTTTTATTGCTGACATAAAACGCTACGGCGCACTCCGTGAAGCGCATCATCCTGACGCTGAATTTATTAAAGAAAACGAAGAGATAGATACTGCTTCTCTGGAAAATACTTTAAGTGTCGGATGCATTCTGCCGATCTACCATCTGACTGAAGGTTTACATCAGAAAACTGCGCAAAAAATCTGGCGTGATGCAGTCCCCCGTTTCGTTGATCTCCTGCAAACCTACCTACCTGATTCGATCCGCAACAAAAGAGGGCTGCTGACAACAGCCGCCGCAGTGCAACTTGTGCACAATCCGGCCAAAGACAGCAATATCGGCCAATTAGAGTCAGGACGAGATACTGCACGGAAAACACTAGTTTTTGACGAGTTTTTCTTTTTAGCCCTCGGTATGGCGATGAAACGCCGTGGGGTGGTGATTGAGCCGGGAATCCCTTTCAAACTCGAGCACAAATACACCAAACCTTTGGCCGCCTTGCTCCCTTACAAGCTAACCGGTGCCCAGCGCCGCGTGCTTGGCGATATTAAACGGGATGTTATGTCACCACATCCGATGAATCGGCTGATTCAGGGGGATGTCGGGAGCGGTAAGACCATTGTCGCCCTGATGACCGCCTTGATAGCGATCGAAAACAAGTGCCAGGTCGCAATCGTCGCTCCGACTGAGATCCTTGCCGAGCAACACTTTTCCTTGTTTAATCAGTATTTTATCAAGCTAGGCCTAAATACCATTCTTTTGTCCGGATCGTTGACGCCAAAAGAGAAAAAAGCGGCGTATGCACGCATTGCTAGCGGCGAAATCGACCTTGTAGTCGGCACCCATGCAGTATTGCAAGAGGGCGTCACATTTCATCGTCTGGGCCTTGGTATAGTCGATGAACAGCACCGGTTCGGGGTAAAGCAGAGAGCCGTTTTACGGCAAAAAGGCGAAAATCCCCATCTACTGGTAATGACCGCGACACCGATCCCGCGCACCTTGGCTCTTACCCTGTATGGCGATCTTTCCCTGTCAGTCATCGACGAAATGCCGCCTGGCCGCCATCCGGTAAAGACCTCAGCCATTACAGAGCATCGACGCAACGAGGTCTACAGCCTTGTGCGTAAGGAGCTAGAATCCTACAGACAGGCTTATATTGTCTATCCTTTGGTAGAAGAATCCGAGAAAAGCGACCTGCAAGCCGCGACTGTAGCCGCTGAGCAGCTCCAGGCCGAATTCGCTGATTACAAGATCGGACTGCTACATGGTCGTATGACGGCTGAACAGAAGGATGCTGAAATGCAACTCTTCAAGGATGGGCAGATTAATATCCTGGTCTCAACCACGGTTATTGAAGTCGGTATCGATGTGCCGAACGCAACCGTAATGGTTATTGAACATGCGGAACGTTTCGGCCTGTCGCAACTGCATCAACTGAGAGGACGAGTTGGCCGTGGCGAGGGCAAGAGTCATTGTTTTCTGATTCGTTCGCAGCGGATCAGTGAAGACGGACAAAAGCGCTTGCAGGTTATGGTTGAAACCAACGATGGATTCAAGATTGCGGAGGCTGATCTGCAGATACGTGGTCCAGGTGATTTTCTCGGGACGCGGCAGGCCGGCTTGCCGGACTTTAGAGTCGCTAATCTTTTGCTTGATGCCCGGATTCTCGATGAGGCACATGAGGATGCTTTTGAGTTGGCCAACAGTCCTGGATTTTTGACGTCTAAGGATTATAAGGACGTTCGCCAGGAGTTAAAAAAACGCTGGGGTGGTCGACTCGAGCTGGTTAATGCAGGTTGACCAGTTTTCGTACAATACTACATAATTCCTGTAAATTCAGTAAGTTGCACAAAAAGTAGGCTCTCGTATTTACCCTGTAAGCGACTTTCTCGACATGAGTAAGGGGTTAGCGTGGGTTGTTTTTGCCTCCTGTTTGTCTTTTGTCTTAATTTAGCATTTTCTATTTTTCCGACTTCAATTCTCCACTATTCGTACGTCCAACTAATAATGTGAAATATGGCACCTGTCTAAGTTGCCGTATTTTCGATGTCTTTTTTTAGTATCATTTGTAATAAGCTATGATTTGCTGGAACTAAATATGTTACTTGCCAAACATTCGAACTAATAATGGTAAATGCGTGAAACACACAATAGGCAC
Organism: Desulfuromonadales bacterium; assembly: GCA_030591795.1. Next base: position 6,382 of record JAUVAJ010000009.1, read on the forward strand.
ACTGATAAACCTTGTAATATCGAGCATTTACAAGTATGCGTAGGATGTAGAAAATTATGCTTAACTTGCAGTCAGCATTACATCTATGATCATTATCTTATGAATATAGAACTTACCCCTGTATATTTCTCTCATCTGAATGCAAAAACGGCGCATCCATATCAAGGTTTATCCACCAGCAGTCTGAATTGGAAGCCATTATGAATAATTCGACAAAAGATTCGCTACAACCATCCTTTATCATTTGACGCGTCCTATTGTGAATGATCTCCTTATCAGGAACACTAATCCACCAACCGTATTCATGTGGAATCACTCTTGCGGGGAATTTGTAATGATCACAGTTCAATAGAATGACATCTCTATCTGTAAGGTGTTCCGTAGAGACGTCGAGGTACTTTTGAATAGCCATGTTCCAGTTCCTTTGTAATATTCTGGTTATGGCTATCTTGTCGACAATTTCATTGAATTACGTTATAGGGCTGACTAGATGTTTGATCGGGTAGTTCGGAGGTTTAATTCAATGGATGAGTAATAAGTGATTTGATATTTAGAAGGCCAAGCCTCAGACGAAGACTGGCATCGGTGATTAACTGATATTGGTGTAAAGTGGTCTAGTTGGCACAGGAACTGCTATAGATCCGGTAAATATCTATGGAGGTTACCAATGACAGAGTTTAGAACCGAAGGTGGCAAAACTTACAGACTTGAGGCAGTAACTACAGATTGCACGTGCGAAACTTGTGACGATCTTAGATCGGCAGGTTGTCAGGCCTATGGGGCAATTACTTACCTTGGCGAAATGATGATTGGTTGCGATTGTGGAGCAAGCAGTGAAGAAGAGGCTATAGACTCTGCTGAAGTTTTATATCAGATGTTCCATATGGGTGAGTTGGGCACTAATGCTCAAGAGGTCTTCACTGCCGAGGCCATTAAGCAAGTAAGGTCGAGGCGGGCTTAGGCAAGCAAATGATGGGTATGCTGACTTAGACGTAGGCCCAACCTTCACAGAAAGTTGGGCTTTGCCATGCCAAAAAACACCAATTACCTAGCATTATCGTAAATGTAGATACCAAATAAACAAGGCTGTGTTAGTGAATTGATTACAAGTGATTCCAGACGTTATGCTATTCGGTATAATACTAATTGGAATAACACGTATTTCAGAATAACTGTTCATACATTTACAAGTTCAGTATTGTGAAAGTTGGTCGGCCGTACTCAGCTCCTAGAACCATGGCTCTCAAATTGCCAAGGATCTGAACGTCTGCCGGATCGTGCGTATGGCCGGAGTATATTGAAAATTCAACTGCTGGGTTCTCTTTAGCGACATTGCGCAGAACGTCTCCAGCAGCTTTGCAGCAGAAGTAGGGCAAACCTTCATCTGATGGCTGACCCATGTAGAAACAAGATTGTGGAAAAGGTGGCACATGGGTCAAGACGATAACCTGTCGATATTTAGCGATTCCTTGATCCAGTACAGATGATAAGTAATCAGCCGATTCAGATCCGAGTCGCATCAAAATTTCCCGGCGGGAGTATTTGCTTAATCCTTTTAAGTATTCAATGCGGATAAAGTCTGCCAGTTCTAGGTCAGAGTTGAATATTGAACCGGCCCTAGCATCTCCCCAGCAGCCATGCCCTACTAAGAGAACATCCTCCTCCAACTCAACGCGCCCAACTGCCGGTAGCCAAGAAATATTGGGGTTTTCTTTAGTGATTTTCCTGGCTAGTTCCCGGACCTCAAAGATTGAAGATCCATAGTAGTCGTGGTTTCCCATGCAAAAACAGATCGGGGCTTTTATTACTGATTGTAGTTTTATTAACCACGATTCAAGATAACCTGGAGTAGCAATATCTCCACCGATCAAAACGGCATCTGGAGCTGCATCCTGTATACTTCTGAAAAACTCTTTTCGCTTTTTCACATTTAAAAACTCTAGGTGAATGTCTGCCATCAGCGCAATTTTCATGACTATAATCCCGAAAAGGTATTGTGAGTATTGTTATGTTATGCCATTATTAAAAAATAGTAAATGCTTAACTAAAACAATAACTTACACCCACATCTAGTGTGGTATGAATAGTTGTTTTGATGAGTGGAACAGGAGTAGAACAACCATGCCTGATAACAAACTGAAACACGTTGAAATAGAGTGGGCTGAATTTATAAACGGAAATTGTGGCCAGACTACACATATATATTCTTCTATCGAAAAACTCCGACAGTCGATAGTTGAAGGACTAGGGAGTGATATTTTAAAAGGTTTTTCTATCGCACAATTCAATCGAGAAATAGACGGAGAAATTCATGGTGAGATAGGTTCTGGTTGCAATACTGAAAGCTTTGATGCCCTTTTGGAAAAATCTATTCCTTTTGACGATCGACTTGCAGAACGAATTAATAGTTTAATTGGAGGCGCTGATGTTGATTGGAGCAACCACTAAATTCCGACGATGAGTAGTTGAAATGTGAGGTATCAATAGATAGTTAGATTAGCGAATTCCTACTTATAGATGGTGGAGAAATGAGATTAATCGGGGTCGGGGACGTACACGGTGAACATAAGAAGTTGCGAGCACTTCTTAAAAATATAGAACCACAACTAGAAGACCAGTTTGTCTTTCTGGGAGATTTCGTGGATCGTGGTAGCGATACTAAAGGTGTGATTGATTATCTTTTGGAGTTTCAGCATCAATTCCCCTCGACTGTTTTTCTCCGTGGAAACCATGACTGGATGATGTTGGATTGCCTGGCTGAATCAGGGATTGAAACAGGAGTACAGAAACTACTTGATGTCTCTTACGGATGGCGCTTTGAGATGGGTTGGCGGGTTAATGTGGATTTCGGAACCACTCGAGTTTGGTTGATGAATGGTGCCGATTCAACGATGAAGAGCTACGGTATAGAATTTCCAAAGCGACTCGAAGATTTGAGAAGGGTTATGGAATGCATACCAAAAGAGCATCTTGCGTTTCTCGCAAACACTAAACTTTGGTTTGAGCAAGCGAATCACATTTTTATGCACGCTCCCGGGGTTAATCCCAAAGAGCCGCTAGAAGAGCAAGACCCGTATAATTTCATATGGGAGAGATATATTGATCCTGAATATTTTGAATTATATAAAAAAACAGTAGTACATGGACATAACCGCGTGCCGGAGGTTCTCTTTTCTAGGACACAAATTTCGGTCGATACCGGCGCTGGATATATAGGTGGGAAACTCAGCGCATGTGATGTGCTCACAGGAGAAACATGGTCGGTTTCATGACTGGAGTGTTTCGTAGCTAAACATCATGCCCATTAAAATCAAAATAGAAGTAAATGATCGTGAAGTTATTGAAATCCAAGGCCGGAATTGCGGTCCGGTGGAGGGTAGGGGTAGTTCAGTCAGGCGTTATAGCTATAGTGCAAAGAGTTTCGGTGTAGAGATAACGGGTGAAGTGACTCATAACCGGGGCACAGGTGTTGAACGACTGGCTGGGATAATATTACTGGATATTTCGAATCATAAAGCCAATCCCACTGATGCTGCTGAGCTTTTGGCTGCCCGTATTAGAGAGGGTGGATAATGTTGTAATTTTTGGTCAAATGTATAAATTTTCTTTCCATCGCTTGAATCGATAAATTGTATCTAATTGCCCCCCCATGAAATGCGCAAAAAGGTTCAATCTGAGAAAATATAACATCGCCTCTCTAGCGCACTCTTCACTTGTTTTAACCAAAAATATTGTAAATAAAGAACATAAACCGAATAGATTATCGGTATAATTATTGTTTTTTTATAAATGTTGATTTGTTGTTGTTTATTAAGTGTTTGCAAGTATTGTTGTATCCTCTTGAAATTGTTAAGAAAATAATTTGTTGACTTTGTTTGTTTTTGTTTGTTATTGGGTGTGTTCAAATTAAAAATAGTGTTCTACTTAATACCGAAGAGCCAAACCTCTCGTGAGGGGGGGACGGAAAGCTGCGGGTCTTCAGATTTTGAAGATAGCCGGGTCGACGAAGAATTATTTTCTTTTGCCGATCCGGTTTTTTGTTTTTTTATACATAATTTTGTTGTCAATGGAGGGGACGCAAGGTGAAATTACGTCTATTAGGGCTGATAGCTGTTGTCGCGGTTTTTCTTTTTGCATCAACCGCAAGTGCAGAACGTTTTTCTCTGGAGTCTGATCTCTCCAAATCTTTCAAAAAAACAAATAGCATTGTTGAGAGGGCTATTGCCAAGCTTGACAATGGTAAAAAGGTCGATTCAGAGATTGCTCAGCTTCAGATTGTCTATGAATCAATTTCAGCAATTGACCTTCTGTATCGAGCAAGATTAGAATCTCAGGTTGAGAAAGCCGCAGAAGTCGGTGGCTTGGCAACTGAACGCCAATTACAACTTGTCCAGCATTACACAGAGAGCATCCAAGACTTACTTTCCAAATTTGAAGAGACTCTTGCTCCTGATGGTTTCAATCAAAGCAATCTACATCAGATTCGGGATCTGATCAGAACGTTCCTGCCGCACAAAGACCGTCCCATTCACGGCCTGCTTCCCTATCAGCACCTGAACTATTCGCAAGTCCTCCCCAATATTTCTCCCGTTGTGTCACCCGCATATAAAGTCACCGGTGCAACTGTAACCAACGTCGACACAGAAGGCTCTCCAGAAGCCCCTGTCTCGGTAATGATTGCGGCCAAGGCCGAAGAGCTTGGTTGGAGTCCGGTTGCTATCTACGAGTGGGTTAAAAACAATATAAAGACCGAGTGGTACTGGGGTGCCATGAAGGGTGCGGAAGAGACCCTGCAGCAGCTCAGTGGCAATGATGCTGATCAGGCAGCCCTACTGGTCGCCATGTTACGTGCAAGTGGGTACCCGACACGTTACGTTCAAGGTGTTATCGAGTTTTTTCCGGACGATATCCAGACGGTTGTTGAGCAGACAGGTGTTCAGGATTTTGCGCAGGTTGGTGAATTGTTCCGCCGCGCCGGTATCCCGTATCAAGCTGTCAATAGTGACAGCAACTACCAGATTGAGCACATCTGGGTTGAGACCAAAGTCCCCTATGCCAATTACAGAGGACTTGTTTCCGATATAAATGGTGAAGCCTGGCTACCACTTGATACCAGTATCAAGGTTGCCGGTTATTCCGATATTGTACCATCAGTCGATCTGATGCAAGAAGCCGGACAGGATAACCCTCTACTGACAGCGCGTGACACCTATCTGAGTACAGCTCAATCCTTGACTCCACTCGGTCAGTTGCAAGTCGATTCGCAGACCTTTCTCGACACTAATTACACCGGTCAGTTGTATTCAGATATTCTGTCACAAAGAACCCAATCTGCAGAAACTCTGAATATCCTTCCCGGTAGTCCGCAGTTCAACGAGATTGCAGTAACCGCAGAATACACATCTTTACCAGCAGCGCTATTGCACACGATTCAATTCAACGCGACTCTGACAGATTCATCGCCAGTGTTTGATATCACCCTGAATGCATATGAGTTGTCAAACAAGAAGATCGTGATCAGCTATGAGCCGGAAACGGTTGAAGATCAGGAGATTATCAATAGCTGGGGAGGTCTAGCAAATACCCCCGCCTACCTGGTTCATTTGCGTCCTGTGTTGCTGGTTGATGGCAATAGAGTTGTAGTTGGCAAAGAAGGCCTACCGCTTGGCGATATATTTAATTTTCAGGTTGATGTCACGTCGCCTAACGGAACCATCAATTATACCAATATTGTTGAAACCGGATACCCGCAAGCGGTGGCCGTCGTTTCGCAAAACGCGTTTGTTCCAGATCAAGCATCAGTTGGTAATGAAGCTGATGCGATCATGTTTCATGAAGCTCTGACCTATATTGATCTTTGGAATGCGAGTGAAAATGAACTTGGCGACCTGTTGCAGGTTACCGTAGTACGTCCAATTCCCACCATAACTACAATCGGCGGCATGCTTGAAGTTATCGCCCCATTAGGCGTTCCGCAGGGAGTGATCTGGAAGGGGTTGTATGTCGATGCTGATTTGCGGGCTGTTGAGCCAATTAACCGCACCTTGATTACCGATGACCGCGAAAAAACCTTCATGCAGTTGTCGGCACTCGAAGGGTCTGAACTCGAAGCCTGGATTTTTGAAGACCCGACCGGGTTGCTCGGAGCGAGTGGTGGAGTTGAGAGTATTTCAACTGCAGAACTGTTCGGTCTGGTCAATGATCAGTCAGTAGTGATTCACACCATCGATTTAGCTAACGTCGATACGCTTCTACCAACACTTGGTCTTGCATCCAATCTCGCGGCCGATATTGATGACGCTGTTCGCAATCAGGGTCAGACAGTTCAGGTCCCGGCAACAGATATTACACATGTGAATTGGATCGGTACCGGTTACATCAAAGAAAATCTTACAACCGGCGAGGCAGGCTACATGCTCTCCGGAGCATTAGCAGGAAGCTCAACGGTAATGGGCCTGGAGATGTGGCCTGTCGAACTACTCAGTACATTAGAGAGCCCATTTGGGGTTGAGCCTAATACCAATCCTGATTCTGCTGAATGGATTGGGAAAATCCAGCCACTGGCATTAAGGATTGCGACTGCGGGTCTGGAATTGTCAAGTCCGTTGATGGTTCAGGTTGTGGATGACTTTGGTGTGCCAGTTGAAGGGGCTTCAGTTACTTTTTCTGTGTCAATAGATGGTAGTGAAGGCTATTTGATTGATGATGAAGATGCGGATCAAACCAGCCTTGATGTTGTTACTAGTCGCGATGGCATTGCCTATGTCCGTTTCCGTGCTGGTGAGGTGATTTCAGCGGCAACGCCTATTGGTTATCAAGGCGATGGTGATGTTTTCGCAAATGTTATTGGTCAGAATTTTGTTAATGCACAATTGAAAATTGGATCACTGCGTTCACTCGCTACACCGTTTGCAATCTTGACCTTTGCGGGCGAGCCTGATCCGGCAAACGTAATTGTCCAAGGGGATGGTAGCTGGGGCCGTTCTTTTACTTCATCGGGACCAGTCAACGTCAAATTTTTGGATAAGTTTTTCAATGGCGTTGCTAACTGGCCGGTGACCTTTACGGCCGATAAGGCTATACCCAAAACAGGGTCCTTATGTGCTGATGTTGACTCTTACTCTCCTGCGAATAAAGCAGAGCTTGTTGATTACCTGGATGAATGTCTAGCTACCTATGGAGATTGCCCATCGGCTGCTAGTTCAAAACAGTTAATCAGCGCATCTTTTGGTGCTACTGCTGTCGTCTCCATTTTGGGTGAAGTGCCGTATGCCGAATACCCAATTCATGTGTCATATTCTACCCCTCAAAATGGGCAGACAGATCAAAC
>JAUVAJ010000178.1 GCA_030591795.1 Desulfuromonadales bacterium
CCACATCCGGAGAAAGAGGCAGTCTCCTGGCGGCAGATGATGAACATCGGTGCAGTAGGCCTGGTCGCCATTGCCTTGACTGTGGCCGGAAGTGCCAACGCCATGGGCCGGTTTGCCGGTCTCAGCTTTCAGTCCGGCGTGTTGCCGGCGTTGCTCGGTGTCGGCTGTTTTTTTGCCGGTTTTAACCTGTTTCGGCTCAAGCGGCGGATTGAAAATACACCGACCAGCCGGATCCGTTCACTGGCTATGGGGATGGTTGAGGTGCATGGTCGCGCCAGTCGGCAGTACGCCCTGGTTGCGCCGATGACTCAAGTCCCTTGTGTTTATTATCGCCTGCGTCGTTATCGTCGCAATGAACGAAGTAATTGGAAACTGACCAGTGATACCAATAGTGGTCATGTACCGTTTATGATTGATGACGGCACCGGACGGGTCAGTGTCAACCCGCTTGGGGCATCAGTTTCGGCCGGAGAGAAACAACACGGTTCTGCCGGGCAGGCGAATATGCTGTTCGGTGTTCGTGGTGAATCGGATAGTAATGAAAAATGGGTTGAAGAGATGATTGCTGAAGGTACGTCGCTCTATGTCCTCGGCTCGGCTTCGGTGCTTAAAGCGCCGCGTAAATCGCTGAACGAACGCAAAATTGAAAAATTGCGTGAGCTAAAGCTCGACCGAACCAAATTGAACAAGTATGATGCAAATGGTGACGGGCAGATCAGCGCCGATGAATGGCAGTCTGCTCGAGAAGATGTTGAGGATCAGGTGCTGCACGAAAGTCTGGAGCAGAGACAGACCGCTGACAAGCAGGAAGATGCCATCTGTATCAGTCGTTCGCGGCATCGTAATCGGCCGTTCGTGATTGCCGCGACCCATTCTGAGACGCACCTGACGCAAAAATATGCGCTCTGGAGCGGTGTTTTACTGGCCGGTTCTCTGTTTCTTTGTCTGTGGGGCCTGTGGGCCGCACTTAAATATTTTCGCTGACCGGATAAACAAGGAGGTTGCATATGACTGGCTGGATTGTTCTCGGAGTTTTTGTTTTTATTCTAGCGGTGATGGTTTTCTACGTGGTTGCCGTGTACAACGGATTGATTCACCTGAAGAACAGTATCGACAAGGACTGGAGTAATATCGATGTCCTGCTCAAGCAACGTTTCGATGAACTGCCGAAGCTGATCAAAGTCTGTGAAGGGTACATGCAGCACGAAAAACAGACCCTCGAGGCGGTGATCAAGGCAAGGCAGATGGTCAGTGGTGCCGGTAGTGAGACGCAGAAGATGCAGGCACAAAATGCTTTGACCGACACCCTGCGCTCACTATTCATGGTCGTTGAACGCTACCCCGATCTGAAAGCGGACAAGTCGTTCCGTCAGCTCGGTGCGCGAATTACCGAAATCGAGAACCAGATCGCCGACCGGCGTGAGCTCTACAACGATACGGTCAATCTCTATAATATCCGCATCGAGCAATTCCCGGATGTGCTGATCGCCAAGCCGTTCAATTTCAATAATCGACAACTCTGGAAAATCGATCCGGCGCATCGTCAGGATGTGCAGGTTAGTTTTAATCAAGGGTAACTTAACAATGTTTGAATAAAAAAAGGGCGGAAACCGTAATGGTTGCCGCCCTTTTTGTTTGCAATGAAAACGGTTTATGGTGTCCAGATCTTCAGCAACGCCGTAGCCATATCAGCCGGACTGTCGGCGACACTGACTCCACATTCAGTCAGAAACGCCTTCTTGCTCGCCGCATCCCCTTTGCCGCCGGAGATTATCGCGCCGGCATGGCCCATTCGTTTACCGGCCGGAGCGGTCGCTCCGGCGATAAAGGCGGCGACCGGTTTGGTCATGTGATCCTTTACATACTGCGCTGCCTGCTCTTCGGCGTCACCACCGATTTCACCGATCATGATCACGGCTTTGGTCTCCGGGTCGGCTTCAAACAGTTTCAGACAGTCGACGAAGTCGGTGCCGTTGACCGGGTCACCACCGATACCGACGCAGGTGGTCTGGCCGATGTCACGGGTGGTCAATTGCCAGACCGCTTCGTAGGTCAGAGTGCCGGATCGAGAAATAACGCCGACCGGGCCCGGCTTATGGATGTAACCAGGCATAATGCCGATCTTGCATTCGCCGGGAGTGATCACACCCGGGCAGTTCGGACCGACTAGTCGGGCGCTCTTGCCTTCCATGTACTTGTTGACCTTGACCATGTCGAGCACCGGAACACCTTCGGTAATGCAGATAACTAGTTCAATACCGGCATCGACCGCTTCGAGGATCGCATCAGCCGCGCCGATTGGTGGTACATAAATAACCGAGGCGTCGGCGCCAGTCGCCTTGACAGCATCCGCGACGGTGTCGAACACCGGAAAGCCATCGATCGTTGTGCCGCCTTTGCCGGGAGTTACGCCGCCGACCATCAGCGTGCCGTAGTCACGGGCGCCCTGAGCATGAAACAGACCGGTCGCACCGGTGATTCCCTGGGTAATAACCTTGGTCTCTTTATTTATTAATACACTCATAGCACTCTCCCTCAGCCTTTGACCGCTTTGACGATTTTTTCCGCCGCATCGGCCATGCCGTCGGCAGCGATGAGGTTCAGGCCCGATTCGGCCAGCATTTTCTTGCCTTTTTCGACGTTGGTTCCCTCAAGGCGAACAACCAGAGGGACGGTGACGCCGATCTGTTTGGCTGCCTCAATGATGCCGGTGGCAATTACGTCGCACTTCATGATGCCGCCGAAGATGTTGACCAGGATTCCCTCAACCTTGTCGTCAGAGAGAATAATCTTGAACGCCTCGGTGACGCGTTCGATTGTCGCGCCGCCCCCGACATCGAGGAAGTTGGCCGGATCGCCACCGTAATGTTTGACGATATCCATGGTCGCCATCGCCAGACCTGCGCCGTTGACCAGGCAACCGATGTTGCCATCAAGGGCGATGTAAGAGAGGTCATACTGTGAGGCTTCGATCTCGTTGGCGTCTTCTTCATCATAGTCGCGCAGGTCGCGAATCCGCAGATGGCGAAACAGCGCGTTATCATCAAAGTTCAACTTGGCATCGAGACAGAGGAGTTTACCTTCTCCGGTCAAGACCAGCGGGTTGATTTCGAGTAATGAGCAGTCGGCGTCGACGAAGGTTTTGTAAAGGTTCATAAACAGCGGCACCGCCTGCTTTACCTGGGCGATCTCGAAGCCGAGGTTGAAGGCGATCTTGCGCGCCTGAAAAGCGGTCATGCCGACGCTGGGATCGACTGCCTCAAAGAAGATTTTCTCCGGGGTCTTGGCGGCGACCTCTTCGATATTTACGCCGCCTTCGGCCGAGGCCATGAAAGTGACTCTGTCGGTGACCCGGTCGACCAGAATCGAAAGATAAAATTCGTCAGCGATATCGCAGCCCTTTTCGATCAGGACACGCTTAACGATTTTGCCCTCTGGACCGGTCTGGTGAGTGACCAGGGTCATGCCGAACATTTCCCGGGCGAACTGCTTGACCTCATCGGCGGTTTTGGCAATCTTGACCCCGCCGCCTTTGCCACGACCACCGGCGTGAATCTGCGCCTTGACCGCCCACGGCCCTTCGCCGAGGCGTTTGGCCCAGTCACGGGCCGAATTGCTATTGTAGACTACGTGCCCATCCGGGACCGGAACATTGAAATTTCGCAGAATCGCTTTGCCCTGATATTCGTGAATATTCATAAAGTCCTCCTGTTCAGGATTTGTGTTGAGCGTCTGGCCGACTGATCAATCGACCAAGTTTGAATTGCATATAAGCGCGCTGAAAAAAATTATGTCAATAAAAATATTTTAATAATTAAGCATGTCGATATTTTGCCACGCATTCAGTCAAGAGGGGTCTGTGGAAAATAAAAATAGCCTGCTGATTCCCGACTGCTCACATATTGTAGCAGAAGGAAACCGGCAGGCCAGTCGATCATATTAATTTACGCTATCTTATTTAGTCTTTTCCCAATCAGCCAGAAACTTTTCGATGCCGATATCGGTCAGCGGGTGTTTGGTCAACTGCTGCATGACCGAATACGGGATGGTGCAGATATCGGCGCCGATCAGGCCGGCGTTCAGGATGTGCATCGGGCTGCGGACCGAGGCGACGATGATTTCGGTGGTGTAGCCGTAGTTGTCGAAGATGGTCTTGATCTGCTCGACCCCTTCCAGCCCTTCATGGCCGATATCGTCGAGGCGACCGACAAACGGCGAGACATAAGTTGCGCCGGCTTTAGCGGCCAACAGCGCCTGCAGCGGTGAGAAGATCAGGGTGACATTGGTTTTGGTTCTCTCGTCGGTCAGGATGCGGGTCGCTTTCAAGCCTTCGCTGGTCATCGGTAGTTTGATAACAATCCGCTCCGGGTTGATCTGCACCAGCTCGCGGGCTTCCTTGACCATCCCCGGGGCGTCGAGCGAGATGACTTCAGCCGAGATCGGGCCGTCAACCAGTTCGGCGATTTCGGTGATTACTTCACGAAAATCACGGCCACTTTTTGCGATCAACGACGGGTTGGTGGTGACGCCATCAACCAGTCCGAGTTCGCTGGCCGCCTTGATTTCCACAACCTCTGCGGTATCGATAAAAAACTTCATGTTTGTACCCCTTTAAGTGTTGACGGAGAATCTCCGATTATTTTTTAGCCAGG
>JAUVAJ010000300.1 GCA_030591795.1 Desulfuromonadales bacterium
ATGGAAGCCGGCACCACTATCCGTCTGGCCGAGTTTGCCAATATCGTCGCGATCAAGGAAGCGTCGGGCAACATCACCCAGTCGGGCGAGATCCTGGCCGCTGCCGGAGACAAGATCGACATCCTGTCCGGCGATGACTTCCTGACCCTGCCGCTGATGGCGATCGGCGCCAAGGGGATCATCTCGGTTTCAGCCAACGCCATACCGAAACAGGTCAAGGCGATGGTTACCGCTATCAACAACGGCGACTGGGCTACAGCCAAAGAGATGCATCTGAACCTGCTCAAGTTCCACAACACCATGTTCATCGAGAGCAACCCGGTTCCGGTCAAGACCGCCCTGTCGCTGATGGGCAAATGTGCCGCCGACGTCCGTCTGCCGCTGGTCGCCATGCGTCAGGAAACATTGGCTCGGTTGAAGAACGTGATGCAGGATTACAAACTTATTTAAGGTTCAGATAGTTACCTGGTTTAAACGAATACTTAAAAGCGAGCAATTTTTTCGTCAAATCAAGGAAGGTGAGAAAAACCGGTACAGGCGTCGCAGCGCGACGTCGAGCATGTTTTTTCGAAACCTGACGCCGAGTTGGCAAAAAAGGGCCGCTTGCGCAGGAGCAAAGAATGACTAGAGTTGCTGTTACTGGCGCCGCCGGCCGCATGGGCGGCCGGATAATTACCCTGATCACCGAATCAGACAACCTGCAGGTTGCCGGTGCGGTCGAAATGGCCGGACACCCGCGTATCGGTGAAGATGCCGGTTACGTTGCCGGTTGCGGCAACCTCGGCGTCGCCATCACCGACTCGCTTGAGCAGGCACTGGCCGAGGCCGAGGTGCTGATCGACTTCACCTTCCCCGAAGTTACCCTGACCAATATCGAAGTCTGTGCCCGACTCGGCAAGAAACTGGTAGTCGGTTCAACCGGCTTCACCCCGGAGCAGCGCGTCAAACTCGATAGCTTCACCAATAAGGTGCCGCTGGTCTTCGCACCGAACATGAGCGTCGGTGTTAACGTCTGCTTCAAGATTCTCAAGGAGATGGCCGCGACTCTCGGTGAAGGCTTCGATATCGAGATTGTTGAACTGCACCACAACAAGAAGAAAGATTCGCCGTCCGGCACTGCAGTCCGGATGGGCGAGATCGTCGCCGATGCGACCGGCCGCGACTATAATAAAGTCGCCAACTTCCATCGTGAAGGGATGTGCGGCGAGCGGAGTCCGGATGAGATTGGCATGCAGACCGTGCGTGGTGGCGATATCGTCGGCGAGCACACCGTCTACTTTGTCGGCATGGGCGAGCGGATCGAACTGACCCACCGTGCCATGAGCCGCGACATGTTTGCCCGCGGTGCCCTGCGCGCAGCCGCCTGGATCGGCGATAAGGATCCTGGGTTGTATGATATGCAGCAGGTTCTCGGACTGGAATAATCTTTATCACCACGAAGGACACGATGCTCTCGAAGAGAGCTCTGTAGAATTTACATTCAACAAACATACAACTACGAAGCACGCTGAAAACACGAAGCCCTCTTATTATTCATTGAAGGGTTAACCATTTTTTTTGGTTTAAACTTCGTGCTCTTCGTGTCCTTCGTGGTTCAATAAATTGGAGGAAAGAACCAAATGGCACGCATCAACGACAGTTATTTGAAATTACAAGCCGGCTACCTGTTCCCTGAAATCGGCCGCCGCGTCTCTGAATTCACCAATGCCAACCCTGAGGCGCAAGTTATCAAGCTCGGTATCGGTGATGTCACCAAACCTCTGGTACCGGCAGTTCTCAAAGCATTCCATGACGGCGTCGACGACATGGCCAAAGGCAATTCGTTCCACGGCTACGGCCCGGAACAAGGCTATAGCTGGCTGATCGATACCATCATCGACAAAGCCTACAAGCCGCTCGGTGTCTCGTTGAAGACTTCCGAGATGTTTATCTCCGACGGCTCTAAGTGCGACTGCGCCAACATCCTCGACATCTTCGACATCGGCAACACCATCGCCATCGGTGATCCGGTCTACCCGGTGTACAACGACACCAACGTTATGGTCGGTCGCACCGGCGAGGCGGATGCAAACGGCTACTATGAGAACATCGTCTACATGCCGTACACCGCCGCCAATAATTTTTCTCCGGAATTCCCGCAGCAGAAGGTCGATCTGATCTACCTCTGCTTCCCGAACAACCCGACCGGCACCGTCGCCACCAAAGAGCAGCTCAAAGGCTGGGTCGACTATGCATTGCAAAACGATGCGGTCATCCTGTTCGACGCCGCCTATGAGGCATTCATCACCGAGAGTGATATTCCGCACTCGATCTACGAGATCGAAGGGGCCAAGCAGTGCGCCATCGAATTTCGCTCTTTCTCCAAAACTGCCGGTTTCACCGGAGTTCGCTGCGGCCTGACCATCGTCCCGGAAGAGTTGATGGGGACCACCGCCGCTGGTGAGAACTACTCACTCAACAAGCTCTGGAATCGACGCCAGTGCACCAAGTTCAACGGTGTCTCCTACCCGGTACAGAAAGCCGCGCAGGCTGTTTACTCTGACGAAGGCTGGAGTCAGGTTCAGGAAGTGATCGGTTACTACATGGAGAATGCCCGCATCATCCGTGAAGGGTTAACCGCCGCCGGTATCGACTGCTACGGCGGCGTAAATGCCCCATACATCTGGCTGAAAACGCCGGAAGGAATGACCAGTTGGGATTTCTTTGACAAACTGCTTGCAGAATGTTTTGTCGTCGGCACCCCGGGTAGCGGCTTCGGGGCAGCTGGAGAAGGATACTTCCGGCTGAGTGCTTTTGGTGATCGCGCCAATGTAGAGACGGCGGTTAAGCGGATAAGAGAGAAATGGGGTAAATAACAGATCAAAGGGACGGCCGATTGGCCGTCCTTTTTTCTTTTGGGACTTAGGAATCAAAACCGTCGGGACGCGCCCCGACAAGCGCCTTACTTTTTGTCTAAGCGCCAACAAAAAGTAAGGAACATGAAGGTAGGCATCTCGATCTTTGGAGTGGGGTAGGTTTTAAAAACTATCGATAAATTGATCCGGGCCCGTTCCAATGGGGTCCTGTCAGCTGATGGTAACTGGAGTGACAAGCCTTGTCATTTCGAACGCCAGAGAGAAATCTTGAGTTTGGTGGTTTAAACGAAAAGCAACAACAAGAGCTCTCCCTCCGGTCGAGATGACAAGCCATTCAATATGGATGGGGGCCGAATACATAG
>JAUVAJ010000049.1 GCA_030591795.1 Desulfuromonadales bacterium
CCTGGCGGTCAAACAGTGGGGTGGTGAAGTTCATGAGTCCGGAGTGATTCTCCTTGCCCTGACACCAATTCCCTATGTCGATGCCTCCGCCTCCGCCTCTTTCCCCGAAAAGCGTCAGCGTATTATCGTTGCTGCAATGGGCATGATGGTCGAACTGCTGCTCGCTTCAATCGCACTGTTTATCTGGTTGAACGTCGAAACCGGGCTGATCAGTTCACTTGCCTACAACGTGATGCTGATCGGTGGTATCTCAACGCTGTTGTTTAACGGCAACCCCCTATTGCGCTACGACGGTTACTATATTCTTGCCGATCTGCTTGAAATTCCCAACCTGGGGCAACGTTCAAGCCGCTATTTCGGCTATCTGTTGCAACGCTTTCTGCTGCAAAACCACAGCAGTCAGTCACCGGTGACGGCACCCGGTGAGGCCGCCTGGTTCGCCGTTTATGGCCCTCTTGCGTTCTGCTACCGGATACTGATTCTGATCGGCCTGGTGTGGTTGGTCAGCAGTCACTTCTTCATTATCGGCATATTGATCGCCCTGTGGGGTGTGGTCAGCCTGATGATTATACCAGCGGTTCGCAGTCTCTCACAATTCCTCAACACCCCGGCAGCGCGCAGTCATCGGACCCGGTTGATTCTTGTTGGCGGCGGCACCACCCTGCTCGCGGTACTGCTGCTGTTTGTCTTACCCCTGCCACTCTGGACCTCCACCCAGGGGGTTGTCTGGCTTCCGGAACAAGCTAAGATCCGCGCTGGGGCCGATTGTGAAGTGGTCCAGATTCTGGTACCAACCGAACAAGTCGTAGTCAAAGGTCAACCCCTGCTGAGTGGAAGTGATCCTTTTTTAGCCGCAGAAATTGCCGTTTATCGAGCTCAGCTTACTGAACTCTATGCCAAGTACCACGCACAACCCCTCCAGGAGCGGGTCAAACGAAAATTGTTGCGGGATCAGATCGAAATGATCAGAGGAGACCTGCAGCAGACTGAAGAACAAGAGGACAAGCTACTGGTTCGCAGCCCTGCCGACGGCAAATTCATCCTTATAGATGATCGGAATTTACCCGGCCATTTTGTCAGACAGGGTGAGCTTCTCGGCTACATCATCGCCGATCATCGACCAACGATCCGTACCATGATTAATCAGACCGATATTGGCCTGATCCGGGAGCAGGTCACGGGAGTTGAAATCCGGTTGGCAAATCAGACCGATAAAACCCTGCAGGCCAATATTCAGCGGATTTTCCCCGCTGCCGAACTCAGGCTGCCATCAGCAGCACTGGGAACTGCCGGCGGTGGAGTTATCCCGACTGACCCCAACGATCCTGATGGTTTGCGGGCGCTGGAAAGCCACTTTCAACTGGATCTCAGTTTACCGAATGAAATCAAAAATCCCCATATCGGGGGACGTGTCTATGTTCGCTTTGAACATGGTCGGATGCCACTAGCGATGCAGATGTATCGCGGGCTGCGTCAACTGTTGCTGCGGAAATTTTATGTCTAGTTCCTCACTTGCCATCAAAACCGGGGCATTGCGTCCCGGTCTGATCTCCGGAAATTACCCTGAACGGGGTGATCAGGAGAGCCACTGGATTGAGCGCCTCTACACTCAATTTCAGGGGACACTGGCACGCTTCAACGTTGATCGGCTGCGCAGCTTGCAACAGGTTGTTACAAAGATCGACCGGCAAGGGGAAGCATTGACAACCCTTGATCAACCACAGCTTGACAACTTGCTACTGGAACTGCGCCGGCAGTTTCGCCGTTGTGGTTTAAGTAGCACCCTCTGTATCGAAGCTTTTGCCCTGATTCGGGAAACGGCCGAACGGACCATTCAACTGCGCCACTATGAATCCCAGTTGATGGGTGGCTGGAGCATGCTCCATGGCCAGCTCGCCGAAATGGAAACCGGTGAGGGAAAAACTCTGGCCGCCACTCTGGCAGCGGCAACAGCAGCGCTGGCAGGGATTCCGACCCACGTTATCACCGTCAACGAATATCTGGTTGAACGCGATGCAAAAACCATGGGGGCACTCTATCGCGCCCTCGGTTTAACCGTTGGCTATGTCACCCAGAAGATGGATGACAAACAACGCCGTGCCGCCTATCGCTGCGACATCACCTATTGCACCAATAAGCAGGTCGCTTTCGATTATCTGCGTGATCGCCTGGTTCTCGGTAACGAACGCAGCAAGTTACGCTTACAGCTTGAAGCGGCGTATGCAGATAACAACCGCTCTGGACAATTTCTGCTGCGCGGTCTCTGTTTTGCCATTATCGATGAAGCCGACAGCGTTCTCATTGATGAAGCCCGCACGCCATTGATTCTGACCCGCAGTATCGACAGTACGGCAGAACATACGACCTATCGACTGACACTGCATCTGGCGCAAAAACTGGTTGTGAATCAAGATTTTAAAATTGATCCAAACCGGCAACAGGTACAGCTGAGTCTGGCGGGTCAACAGCGGCTGGCACAAATTAAATTGACCATCGCCACTCCGTTGCAAAACGTCCGCCGCCGTGAAGAATTGGTTTGCCAGGCACTGCATGCCCTCTACCTGCTCCATAAAGATCGTGACTACCTCGTCGCTGAAGATAAAGTGATTATCATCGATGCCAACACCGGTCGCACCATGCCCGATCGTTCCTGGGAACGGGGTTTGCAACAACTGGTTGAAGCTAAGGAAGATTGTCCCCTCAGCGATGCCCGCGAACAATTAGGGCGCTTGACTTATCAGCGTTTTTTCCGCCGCTACCTGCGTCTCGGCGGGATGACCGGCACCGCACGTGAGGTCAGTTCTGAGCTCTGGTCTGTTTATGGTCTGCGGGTACAACGGATTCCCCTGCACAAACCCAGTCAGCGCCGGGAACTGCACATGGTGATTGTTTCTCAAACCGAAGAAAAGTGGGCCGAAGTCCTCGCGTCTGTCGTCACTCTCCGCGCTCAGGGGCGACCTGTTTTGATCGGCACCGGATCGGTACTCAATTCGGAACAGCTCAGCCAGAAACTCACCGCTAGCGGGATTCCACACCGGGTTCTCAATGCCCGGCAGGATCAGGAAGAGGCCGCTATTGTTGCCGCCGCAGGCAAACCACAGCAGGTCACTGTTGCAACCAATATGGCCGGGCGGGGCACCGATATCCCCCTCGCAGAGGGTGTTGCCGAAGCGGGTGGTTTACACGTAATTGCCACCTGTCGTAACGAGGCGAAACGGATTGATCGACAATTGTTTGGCCGTTGCGCCCGGCAGGGTGATCCAGGCAGTTATCAAGCAATTTTGTCTCTGGATGACCAATTTTTGCAGCAGAACTGTCAGCCATGGCTGTTGAAAATAATGGAACGTAAGCGTCTGCAGTTGTACGGATTGAATCAAACCCAGCGCCGGATCGAACGCCGCTGCTACGAAGTCCGCCGCAATCTGCTGCTCCAGGAACAGCAGAACGGACGCCTACTCGCGTTCAGTGGTCATTTGGAATAAACCGGCAAATAGAGTCAACTGGGACTGCCCGGGGTTCATGAAAAACAAGAGGAGATAACAATCTGATGCGTAACCTTCTGAAACCCTCAATCTGGCTGCTCAGCACCGCTATGTTGCTGTGGGTGACTGCGGTATGGGCAGAAACAGTGGAGTACGATGGGTTGATCGAGCCCTACAAAACCGTGGAACTCGGTGCCCCCTCTGAGGGAATTGTCGCCAAGGTCAATGTTGATCGCGGCAGCTTGATAAAAAAAGGGCAGCTGCTGGTAGCGCTTGACTCCTCAGTCGAGTGGGCCGCAGTGAATAAAGCCAAAGCCGTGGCAAAATTTGATGGTGAAATCAAGCTGCAGCAGACCCGACAAAAATTTGCCCAGCGGGTTCATGGGCGGATCAAGCAGGTTGGAGCCATTTCAACTCACGACAAAGATCAGGCAGCGACTGAAATTATTTTGACCCAGCACCGTCTTGATAAGGCTCGCGAAAAGCGCACTCTTGCAGAGCTGGAGTTAAAAAAAGCCTGGATAGGATTGGCGCGCCGTTCAATTAAAAGTCCCCTTAACGGAGTGGTGGTAGAGCGTTATGTCAATCCCGGCGAATATGTCAACACACAACCGCTGTTGCGGGTCGCACAGATCGATCCACTACTGGTTGAAGTCATTGTGCCGGCACAGATGTTTGGCAAAATCAATCCCGACATGACCGCAACCATTATCCCCGATCTGGAAGAATACGGAGCGCACACTGCCACCGTCATCATTGTAGATAGAGTGATTGATTCTGCCAGCAGTACCTTTGGAGTTCGCCTTGAACTACCAAACCATGAACTGAAAATACCCAGCGGTTTAAAATGCCTGATACGGTTTGAGATAGATGAGATAACTGACGAGGTAAAATAACAACATGGCCAGAAAACTAGCAAAAAAAACACCGGAGATCCTTCGCTATGAAGAACTGGAACAGCGCGTGCTGTTTTCTGCCGATGCGATGCCCGGACTCGACAGCTTCGCATCTGCAGAGCAGGTGCTGGTTCAGAATGTTGATGAAGAAGTCCAGACCGACACAACCAATATAAATGACCCGGCGGTGCAAA
The DNA here is from genome assembly GCA_030591795.1 of Desulfuromonadales bacterium. The sequence goes on from JAUVAJ010000049.1 coordinate 4,573, forward strand.
TTGAAGACGTACGTCACGAGCTGGTTTTTGTTAATGAAGATGTCACTGATTACCAGCAACTGATTGACGATCTACAACAGCAGGATAATCATCTGAACATCGAAGTGGTCATCCTTGCCGCTGATCAGAGCGGCATTGATCAGGTGACCGAAACTCTTGCCCAGCGTGATTATCTTGATGCCATCCATATTATCAGCCACGGTCGCGACGGGGCTTTCGCCCTGGGCTCGGACTGGCTTGATAAAGACAATCTCGAAGCCAACAGCGGCGCCATCAGTTCCTGGGGCGATGCCCTTAATGCAGATGCTGATATTCTCCTCTACGGTTGTAATATTGCCGCCGATACAAGCGGACAAACTCTCACCAATACCCTGGCCGATTTAACCGGCGCCGATGTTGCAGCTTCAGATGATTTAACCGGCCACGAAGATCTTGGCGGTGATTGGCAGTTGGAATATCAATCCGGCAACATTGAAGCAACGGTGGCCGTGGATACCGATCTGCAACAGGCGTATCGCTCCACACTGGACACCACGGCGGTGGATGACAGCTACAGCGTCGGTGAAGACTCGGATCTGTCGGTTGTGGCCAACGGAGTAATGGCAAACGATAACCTTCCGGACCAGGCAATAACCGTCACTACACTCAATGGTAGTACTCCCGCCGTTGATCAAGTGGACTTCGCGCTCCCTTCGGGCGCCCTGTTGACATTGAATAACGACGGCAGCTTCGTTTATAAAACCGCCGGCGCATTTAATCACCTCGGTACAGGCATAGGCGGAGGGCCAACCACTGCCACCGATACTTTTACCTATACGGCCAGCTCTGCCACGGGCCCCAGCAGCGCTGATGCCACTGTCACCGTTACCATCACCGGTGTAAATGATGCAGCCTCAATTGGTGGCAACGATACTGGCTCTGTAACTGAAGACGTCGGCGAAGTCGGAGGATTCATCAGCGTTGCCGACAGCCTGACAATCACAGATGTAGACACGAACGAAGACAGCTTTCAGGCCGGAACGGTCAATGGTAGCTATGGTAACCTGATCATTGACACAGTCGGTGACTGGACCTACAGCGCCACAAACGCCCAGGCAGCGATCCAGCAGCTCGCTGCAGGCGACAGCCTGATAGACAATCTCACCGTTCATGCGCTCGACGGCACCACCCACGTCGTCACTATCACCATTAACGGCAGCAATGATGCTCCGACCATCAGCGACGTCGGCAACATCGTTTTTCTCGAAGCAATCGACGCAACGGCGCAGGATCTCAGCGCCAGCGGTACGGTCAGCTTCGATGACATCGACACCACCGACGTGGTCGATATCAGCGCCGCCGTGACAACATCGGCAGTGTGGAGTGGCGGTTCCATAGGCGGGGCTTTGCAGACACAGCTCGAAGCCGGCTTCAGCGCGAGCGTTATTGACGCCGCAGCGCCCGGCAGCACTGCCTGGGACTATACCGTCAACAATGCCGACCTGGACTTTCTAGCAGCTGGTGAGACCATAACCCTCACCTTTACAATTACTGCCACCGACAGTTCAGCCGCCACCGCGACCGATACCGTGCTGATCACGATCAACGGTGTCGACGAAGCGCCTCTCGTGCTCTCCACCACGGGTGATGCCACGACGCGCGATGGTGAAACCTATACCTTAAACCTCAACTCCAATCAGGCGGTTGACGGCTGGATCATCAACTGGGGCGACGGCTCGATCGAAACCATCGTCGGTGAGCCTGCGAGCGTCGATCACGTGTACGCAAATCTCGGCCAGTCCTACAACATCACGACCGCAGTGTACGATGGCGGCGGCACCTACCTGCAAAACGAGCTACTGGTTGCCAGCAGAGCCTCCAACGCCCTTTATCGTTATGAAGAAACCACCGGCAATTTCCTGCAGGAGATAGGTACCCTCCAGAACCTCGACTATGCAGCCGATGTCACCGTGGGCCCCGATGGCTTGATCTACGTCAGTGGTTACACCAGCAATAACATACTGCGATACAACGCCACCACCGGTAACTTTGTTGACGAATTCGTTGCTCCCGGCCTCGGCACCCTGAACGGTGCGTTTGGCCTGGCATTCGGACCTGACGGCAATCTTTACGTGGCTAGTCACAGCGGCGACGAAGTGTTCCGTTTTAATGGTACGACCGGCGCATTCATTGACATTTTCGTGACTCTGGGAGACAACGGCACGCTCGACGGTCCTACCGGCATGGCCTTCGGCCCGGACGGTGATCTCTATGTCGTCGGCTACTATTCGCACGCGGTTCATCGCTACGACGGCGACACCGGTGCCTCGCTCGGCACCTTCGTGACTGCCAGTAGTGGCGGGCTGAGTTTCCCGGAAGAGCTGGTTTTTGGTCCGGACGGTAATCTCTACGTATCGAGCACCGGTAATGACAACGTGCTGCGATTCAACGGTAGCACGGGCGCCTTCATGGACGAGTATGTCAGCAGCTCTAGCGGCGGCCTCGACACCGCAACCGGTCTTACCTTCGGGCCCGACGGCAACCTCTACGTCGGCAGTTGGAACACTGACAGCGTCAAACGCTACGAAGGGCCGGACAGTGCAACCCCGGGCGCCTATATCGATGACTACGCCAGCGGTGGCGGTCTGGAAAACACAGTTTACATAACGTTCATCCCCAGCCAGCAGGTCAAGGTGATCGATCCGACACCCGCCATCGACCTAGATTTCAACAACGATTCGGGTAGCACCGGAATCGATTTCAATACCGCTTTCACCGAGGATGGCCCGGCGGTACTGATTGCCGATGTCGACGCGACGCTCGGTAATGTCACCGACCTGACGGCACTCGACATCACTATCACCAACCAACTCGATGGAGTTCTGGAAACACTCGCCGCCGACACCACCGGCACCAGCATCACCGCCCTGTACAACAGCGGCACAGGCATCCTCAGCCTGACCGGTCTGGATAGCGTCGCCAACTACCAACAGGTGCTGCGTACGATCACTTACAGCAACAGCTCGCAGGCACCCGACACTACCGATCGCGCGATCACGTTTGTCATCTGGCTCAACGCCAGCGACAGCAACGTCGCCACCACCACGGTCTCTATCAACGGCACTAACGATGCGCCGGTGATCAACACGGCCTCCCTGACTCTGAGCGAGGGGCAGACCGTCACCCTGAGTGGCGCCAACTTCGGCATCACCGATCCGGACGATACCACTTTCACCTATACGGTGAGCGGTATCAGTGGCGGCTACTTCCAGCTGACCAGTAACGTCGGCACCCCGATCACCGGCTTCACCAGTACCGATTTGAGCGGGAACCTGGTGCAGTTTGTCGATAATGGCGATGAGATCGCCCCGGCCTTCAGTGTCACCGTCAATGATGGCGACGCTGACTCTAATACTCTGGCAGCGGCAATCACCTATACCGCAGTCAACGATGCGCCGACCGCAACGAATCTATCTGCCGCAGAAACCTATGTTGAGGATACCGCGCTGAACCTGACCGCTATCGTGGTCAGTGATATCGATAGTGCTACCTTAATGGTGACATTAACTTTATCAGATATTGCTGCCGGCAGCTTGAACGTAGCAACCTCTGGCCTGGTCACCTCTACCTTTGCTGGCGGCGTATGGACTGCTTTTGGTGCTATTGCTGATGTCAACACACTGCTGTCCGGTGTCACCTTTACCCCGACGCTCAACTACAACAGCAACTTCAGCATCGCAACTCGTGTTAATGACGGAGCCGCATCGAGCACCGGCACCAAGGTGATGACGGGCACGGCAGTCAATGATGCCCCCGTTATTGCTGATGCTGGTGCAACCTTAGTATTTCAAGAGGGCGATGGCGCAACAGTAATCGATGCAACTTTAACCCTTACAGACGTAGACGATACTCTCCTTGAAGGTGCAACCATCCAAATAACCGGTGGTTTGGTTAATACCGAAGATATTTTATCCTTTGTAGATCAAAATGGCATAACGGGCACCGTTACTACAGCCACAGGCTTAATGACTTTAAGTGGTACAGCCACTAAAGCCGAATATGAAACCGCCCTTGAAAGTATTACCTATAATAACACCAGTGAAAGCCCCAACGAGGGCAACCGTACTGTTACCTGGCACGTTAACGATGGTGACACTGACGATGCTTCAACCCAAACCAGCACCATAACCGTTGAGGCAATCAATGATGATCCAACTCACGCAGGTTTGCCAACGGATATAACG
>JAUVAJ010000162.1 GCA_030591795.1 Desulfuromonadales bacterium
ATTATCGAACGTCACTTGAATATCGCAGCGGTTGCTGGAGTATTGCCGGACACTGGTATGAGCGTCCGGGTGATCGCGGCGTTTCCATAAGCTTCTCTCTCAGTAATATCACCGGCAAAAATCTCAAGCCGCTTACAACTCCCCTGAATAACTGGTTTTAATCTCTTGACCGTGCAATTCACTTCTGTATAATACGTGGCTCATGTCCGCCCGTGTCCGGCTCGGCGGCAAATCATATGATTGGGAGGGGGATCGAGGGGGGACGTTTGTCTGGATGCCGGGATTGTTACATTAACTCTTTTAAGTGGGGAAATTATGAAACGTTTAGTTACTGTTGGCTTGATGTTATGTGTTCTAGGGGTGGCAGTGCCGGTAGTTACCTTTGCTGCTGGTAGTGCTGATGCGGTTGAGCAGGCGGCCAAGGTCAGTCTTAATGCCGGATCGGCTATGGATTTACAGACCCTGCCGGGGATTGGCGAAGTCACGGCAGATCGAATTATTGCCTTCCGTGATGTGAACGGTCCGTTTGCTACGGTTGATGACCTGATCAAGGTCAAGGGTGTAGGATCCAAAACACTGGAGAAGCTTCGCCCAATGCTCGAACTGTAAACTGTACAAGTTGCTGTTATCGGCCCGTCGACCTGTGAAGGTCGGCGGGCTTTTTTGTTTTTGACGGGAAAAGTATAGCCGAGTAGCCACTAGATGTGGCATTCTTAAAAAGTTGTAAATGCGTGCAGGAGCAGGGTGAAATGCCGGTAGCAAATCCAAGTACAACTGAAACGCCTAAACGTCGGATACCGAGCTGGTTTATAATTCGGGTGGTGGTGATCCTCGGCCTGACAGTTTTCGGCGATCGGGGTATCCTGCATGTCTGGAGAGCCAATCAGCAAAAGGTAGAGTTGGAAAAGCAGATTGAGGCGTTGGAGCAGGTTAATGCCGGACTACGGCAGGAGATTGATGCTCTGCGCAATGATCTGAAAACCATCGAAAGCCTGGCACGGCGTGAACTAGGCATGGTTCGCGACGATGAACAGGTCTATCAGTTCCCACCGAATAAACAGCGCTTTCATCCACCAGGCAATGCACCACAAATGGAATGATCTCGGCCAAGTCTCTATAGTTGACAGAGGGGTGGCTGAGGGATAACATACAGCGCCATTTACGGCGCGGGAGCGACAAGATGACACGTGATGTCGGACAAATTTGTCTGGTCTGTGCCTGGCGCGCCAATTGTAAAAAGCGGTTCAGTCTCGGTGGTGATGTCACGTTGCATTGCCCTGATTTTACCCGCGATGTGCTGCTTGATAAAGAATTGCAAGACAAGAAGCTCGACGAGGAGACACAAAGAAACTGATGAAGGATCAACTTCGGCTGAAAATTACCGCCGCACTGAAAACTTGTTACGATACCGGTTCACTCAATTCTGGCGAAATTCCGGGGTTTGCTCTCGAACTCCCTGGTAAAATTGAACATGGTGATTTTGCTACTAACGCTGCTATGCTCTTGGCCAAGGCCGAGCGTAAAGCTCCTCGGCAGATCGCGGCAGCGCTGATCACCGCTCTCGGTGATGGCGACGGTCTCTGGACCAAAGTCGAGATTGCCGGGCCCGGCTTTATAAACTTTTTTCTCAATCCATCCTGCTGGTACGAAGTTCTTGATCGGGTTATGACTCAGGGTGGGGCGTTCGGTCGGTCTGATATAGGTAAAGGGAAAAAGGTTCAGGTTGAATTCGTCAGTGCCAATCCTACTGGACCGTTGCATATCGGTCACGGGCGCGGTGCCGCGGTCGGTGATGCAGTCGCCTCGGTTCTGCAAGCGGCCGGTTTTAGTATCCAACGTGAATACTACGTCAATGATGCTGGTAATCAGGTTGCTACCCTCGGACGTTCTATCTGGCTGCGTTTGCGTGAGCTGGGCGGCGAAACTATCGAGTTCCCCGAAGATGGCTATCAGGCCGAATATGTGCGTGAGTTGGCGGCGAAGTTGCGTGACGCCGAGCCGGATGTTCAGTCGCTGGCTGAGGATGAAGCGCTTAAACGTTGTGCCGCTTTTGGCGTACGCCATATTCTGGATTGGATCGCAGATGATCTCAAGGCGTTCGGTATCAACTTCGACAACTGGTACAGTGAACAGTCGTTGTACGACCGCGACATGGTCAACACCGAACTCGGCAAGCTGGCCGATAAGGGGCTGTCGTTTGAGCAGGATGGCGCTCTCTGGTTCAAGACCACCGAGTATGGCGATGACAAGGATCGGGTGCTGATCAAATCAGATGGCAGTCCGACCTATTTCGCTTCCGATGTCGCCTATCACATGGAGAAGTTTGAGCGCGGTTTCGATCGGGTTATCGATGTCTGGGGTGCCGATCACCATGGCTACGTAGCGCGGATGAAGGCGGTCCTCTCAGGTCTCGGTCATCCACCGGAAGATCTGGAAGTGTTGTTGATCCAGATGGTAAACCTGCTGCGTGATGGCCAGCCGGTTACTATGGGCAAGCGCTCCGGTAATTTCATCACTCTACGTGAGGTGGTGGATGAGGTCGGTAGTGACGCCTGTCGCTTCTTTTTCCTGATGCGGCGCTCGGATAGTCAGCTCGATTTTGATCTGGAGCTGGCCAAGAAGCAGAACAATGAGAACCCGGTCTATTACGTACAGTATGCTCATGCCAGAATACGCAGTATTCAGCGCAACGCTACTGAAGCCGGAATAGCCACCCCTGAGCCGGGTGAGGTAGATTTCTCAACCCTGACCGATGCTGACGAGCTGGCTCTGGCCAAGCAGATGAATCAGCTCACCGAGGTGGTCGAGCAGGCGGCACTCGGTTATGAGCCACACAAGCTTGTTTATTATCTGCAGGATCTGGCCGCACTGTTCCACAGTTATTATAATCGGCAGAAGGTGCTGGTCGATGATCCGGCTACATCTCGCGCCCGTCTCTATCTGGTAGAATGTGTGCGCAGAGTAATTGCCAACGCCCTGGGGATTCTAGGAATTTCCGCACCGGATAAAATGTAGGATCAAAGGGGGATCGATAATGGTTCAGAAAAATCGCAGAGAACGGCGTTCATCTAATCGCAAACCACTGTTTACAGCAGTATTACTGGCTGTGGTTGCAGTCTTCAGCTTCGGTATCGGTTTCATGGCTGGTCGGAACAGCGTCCCGATGGTTCCTGCTGATATAGTAACCTCTGCACCGAGGCAACCGATAGCGGTGCCGAAAGTAGATCCGTCAATCGAGGTTGTCGAAGAGAAGCTGAAAGAAGAGAAATTGACCTTCTTCGAGGCTTTACCGAAAGGCGAGCAACAACCTCTAGGTAGCGGTATCAATATGCCACCAGTCGAGCAAGATCCGGTTGCCGCCAAGATTGCCCAGCAACCGACCGAGGTCGCTCCGGCTCCGATTAAGCCGGCTCCAGTCAAGAAAACCACCACCGCCAAGCCTACTGCCAAAGTTACAACTATCGCCAAGACGGCCACAGCCACGCCGCATGTGCTGCAGATCTCGTCATTTCGTAGTCCGGATGAAGCCGGCATTCTGGTTCGCCGTCTGGAGAAGAAGGGGTATAGTCCATATATTCAGCAAGCTGACCTCGGTAGCAAAGGGGTCTGGTATCGAGTTTTTCTTGGTCCATACACCAGCAAAGAGAAGGCTCAGACTGCAGCTATCAGCCTGAAGTCCGATGAAAAGCTCGATTCGCTGGTGCGTAAGAAATAATCAGGAAATCTACTGTATTTTCTCTTGACACCTACAGGGTGTAACTATATAGTCTGCGTCTGTTGTCGCGGGGTGGAGCAGTCTGGTAGCTCGTCGGGCTCATAACCCGGAGGTCGCAGGTTCAAATCCTGTCCCCGCAACCAAATCATTTAAAGGGATCTGCCAATTGGTGGATCCCTTTTTGTTTGTTCTGTATCGGATTGGTAAGTTCATTGATGAATAAATGTAGACAGTGCTGCTGTGAAAAAGGCGACAGTTTTTTTATTAAATAATCTATCCTCCTTTATCTGACAGGTTGACATCCACCCGGCAAGGCATTGCACAATCCTTTTGCTTTACTAGCAACATGTAACACATCTATAATACAGATTATTTTCTTCGTGCTCCTATTATCTCAGGGTTAGCATGTCAGAAACTCCATCCACATGCAGGAATCTTATCCGTCTGACTATCGCCGTCTGTACGTTGTTGTACATCTGTCTTTTGCCGCTACAGGCTTTCTCCGCTCCGGAAAAAGTTGTACTTCAACTAAAATGGTTCCACCAGTTCCAGTTTGCCGGTTACTACGCCGCTATCGATCAGGGTTACTACGCCGATGTCGGACTCGACGTCGAACTTCGCGAGGGCGCACCTGAAATCAACTTCATCGACAATCTGATTTCAGATGAAGCCGACTATCTGGTCTATTCCCCAGGAGCGCTACTGCATCGATCAAAAGGAAAGAAGATAGTCGCTCTGGCCAGTATATTCCAACACTCGCCACTGGTTTTTCTCAGCCTCCGGGATTCAGGGATTTTGTCACCTACTGACCTGGCAGGTCGTCGCGTAATGGTCGATGATGTTTTCGACTCTGAGTTGCTGGCTATGTGTCGCAACGAAGGCGTCGATCTCGACCGTCTTATTCGAATACCTCATAGCTGGAATATCCAGGATTTAATTCTGGGCCGGGTCGATGCCATGAGTGCCTATCTCACTGACGCCAACAGTCTTCTGGCTAGACAAAACGCAGACTACAGGATTATCAATCCTCTGACTTACGGCATCGATTTTTACGGTGATATTCTGTTTACATCTGAGGATGAGATTCATCAGCATCCAGAGCGGGTTCTGGCCTTTCGTAACGCCAGCCTTAGAGGCTGGCACTATGCTATGGAGCATCCCAATGAAGTAATTGATCTGTTACTCAGAACCTACGGCAGTCACCTTACGCGAGAAGAGCTGCAATTTGAAGCTGAGGTAATGAAGACACTGATTTTGCCTGACCTGGTTGCCATCGGTCATATGAATCCTGGCCGCTGGCAGCATATCGTCAACTCCTACATTTCTCTCGATATG
>JAUVAJ010000228.1 GCA_030591795.1 Desulfuromonadales bacterium
AATTGCTGGGATAATGCACCAATGGAACGAATGTTCCGCAGCTTTAAAAGCGAGTGGATGCCAACGACAGGATATCAATCATTCTCTGAGGCAAAAAAGGATATAGGCGGCTACCTGATGAATTATTACAATTGGTATCGGCCGCATCAACGTAATGGTGGGATATCTCCGATTATGGCCGAAGAAAAACTTAACTATGTGTCCGGGAATACTTGACCACTACAATTAGTAACCAGTTACAGGTTCGAATCGACTTCCTCATTGTCGGTATCGAATATTCGGGCAGCAACGTTGCAGGCCTCAAGCACCACCCCTTTTTCACGCTATTCATTCAGCCACGACGCCAGGCATGAAACTTCTCGACCCAGCGAAGCAGTTTTTCCGGGGCATGATCTTTCTTCCACTGGCCGGCGGTCATCTTGTTCGCCTCGGCCAGGGTCGGGTAGATGTGGATGGTGCCGAGGATGGTGTTGAGGCCGGTGCCGGTTTTCATCGCCAGGATATATTCGGCGATCAGATCGGAGGCGTGGGTGCCGACAATGGTGACGCCGAGAATTTTATCTTTGCCCGGCTTGGTCAGAACTTTGACCCAGCCATGATCTTCCGCATCGGCGATTGCCCGATCGAGATCATCGATGCCGTAGCGGGTTACTTCAAACGGAATCCCTTGTGCTGTTGCCTCGGTTTCGTTCAGGCCGACGCGGGCGACTTCCGGATCGGTGAAGGTGGCCCAGGGGATGATTGAATAATCGACTTTGAACTTCTTCAGGCCGGAGAACAGGCTGTTGACTGCGGCGTACCAGGCTTGATGACCGGCGGTGTGGGTGAACTGGTACGGTCCGGCGACATCACCGGCGCAAAAGATGTTCGGGAAGTTGGTGCGCAGGAACGGGTCGGTTTCGATCGTACCGCGATCAGAGATCCGTACACCGAGCTCTTCGAGGCCGAAGCCGGTGGTGTTGGGGCGACGACCGACAGCGACTAGAATCTGGTCAAATTCAACTTCGACAGTAGTACCTTGATGTTCGCACAATAGCAGCTTGCGGTCATCGGTGATGCGCACCTCTTTGGCTGCATGATCGGTCAGTACACGTACGCCTTCCGTTGCAAATTTTTCGCAGATATAGTTGGAGACTTCCGGATCTTCGCGGCCCATGATCTGCGGTGCCATCTCGACCTGGGTAACGTGCGCGCCGAGGCGGGCAAAGGCCTGGGTCATCTCTGAGCCAATCGGGCCACCACCGAGAACTACCAACCGCTGCGGCAATTCGCGCAATTCCCAGAGACTGTCGGAGGTCAGGTAGTCGATCTGGTCGAGGCCGGTAATTGGCGGCACAAACGGCCGGGCGCCGGTAGCGACGATAATGCTGCGGGTGGTGAGTGTTCGGCCATCAACCTCGACCGACCAGGGGGAGGTGATCCGGGCGCTGCCGGTGATGACCTCGACGCCGAGCTCGGTGTAGCGCTCGATTGAATCGTGCGGTTCGACTTTAGCGACCACGCGCTGTACCCGTTCCATGACTTCGGCAAAGTCGAAGTCGACTTCAGCGCTGTTGAAACCGAATTCTTTGGCCCGCCGGGCATAGGAAAGCATCTTGGCTGAGCGGATCAGTGCCTTGCTCGGTACGCAGCCGGTATTCAGACAGTCGCCACCCATCTTGTGCTGCTCGATCAGGACGACCTTGGCCTTGACGGCGGCGGCGATGTAGGAACTTACCAGACCGGCTGAGCCGGCCCCGATTACCACCAGATTGTAGTCGAAGGCTTTCGGTTTGACGTGGCCGCGATAGATCTTGCCGGCCTTGATTGTCTCGAGGATCTTCTTGGCGATGATCGGAAAGATGCCGAGCAGAACAAACGACAACAGCAGTCCGGGTGAGAGGATACCGGCGGCCGATTCAATTTTACCGAGTTCGGTGCCGGCATTGACGTAGACAAAGGTGCCGGGGAGCATGCCGATCTGGCTGACGATGTAAAACAGGACGGTTTTCAGTGGTGTCAAGCCCATGGCCAGATTAATCATGAAAAACGGGAAGATCGGTACCAGCCGCAAAGAAAACAGGTAGAAGGCACCATCCTTTTCGACGCCGGCATTGAACGCAGCGAGCTTGGCGCCGAATTTGTCCTGCACCCAGTCGCGCAGCAGAAAACGTGAGACCAGAAAGGCGAGGGTGGCGCCGATGGTGCTGGCAAACGAGACGGCGACCAGTCCGGTCCAGAGACCGAACAGCGCCCCGCCGGCCAGAGTCATAATAGCTGCACCCGGCAGGGAAAGAGCCGCTATCAGGATGTAGATCGCCATATAGATGGCGATGGTCAGGAAGCGATTGTCAGCATAAAAACCGGCGAAGGCCTGTTGCTGTTGTTTAAGATAGTCGATGGTCAGGTACTGGTGGAGATCGAAAACGAAGAACGAGATACCGAGAATTGTCCCGATGGCCAGAACCAGTAGCTTGGTTGAAAATTTATTCATATAGCAGCCTGTCGGACTTTCCATGAATCGGCTACAAATTCGGTCGTTTGGTCCATATTACCGCTCCTTTTTGCCCCGTAACTACGGCTATGAGCCTGCAAACGAGCTAAAATTTGTCCTCAAACGCTCAAATTTTCGCTTCGATCCGGCAAGTCCGACAGGCTGCTATGGTCTCTCTGTTAGATATGATAAGTTGAATAAATAATACCCGAAGAAGTGCATGTGAGCAAAAAATAACATTTGAACAAGCTCCGGGACGGGTATAATTGACTTTAGGCGTCCTGCCTGTAGAATATCGAAAACTGATTGAACGAACCGGAGGAACAGAATGAGTGAATATTATGATCCCGCTGACCTGAAAAACTTTGCTGAGATTGGTGAAGATGCCCCGGAGTTGGCGGAGAAATTTTTCGACTATTACGGTGCGGTGTTTGGTGAGGGGGAATTGACTGCCCGGGAGAAGGCGTTGATCGCCCTCGGTGTGGCGCATGCCGTTCAGTGTCCGTACTGTATTGAGGCTTACACCAAGTCGTGCCTGGAAAAAGGTTCGCACCTCGGAGAGATGACCGAAGCGGTGCATGTCGCCAATGCCATTCGCGGTGGCGCGTCGCTGGTGCACGGCATCCAGATGCGCAAGATTGCCAACAAACTGTCGATGTGACGATGACCCAAAAGAATTTATTTCAACAGACTCTCGACCGGCACGGCCTTACGCTCTGCCGGGATCGTGTGCAGACGTTACAGGTCAATGTCGGCCTGCTCTGTGATCTGGCCTGCAAGCATTGTCACCTTGAAGCCGGACCACAGCGGACCGAGGTGATGGATCGCGCGACCATGGACGCGGTGATCGCTTTTGCCGAACGGCACCGGTTCGCGGTGATCGATATCACCGGCGGCGCACCGGAACTGGTGCCGGATATTGAGTATCTGTTGCGTGAATTGGCACCGTTGACTGGGAAATTGATGCTGCGCACCAACTTGACCGCGCTCGGCGCAACCGAACAAAACCCGTTACTCGATCTGTTGGTGGAACTCAAGGTCGCACTGGTCGCTTCGTTCCCATCGACCAGCCCGGCGCAGGCCGACAGTCAGCGGGGCAAAGGGGTGGCGGATCGTTGCGTGACGATGTTGCAACAGTTGAACAAGCTTGGCTACGGTCAGCCGGGGACCGGTCTGGAATTGAATCTGGTTTCCAATCCAACCGGTGCCTTCCTGCCAGCTGATCAGGCTGCTGCTGAACAGAAATTCAAGAGTGACGCCCAACGCAAGTGGGGGATTGTTTTCAATTCATTGTTTACCTTTGCCAATATGCCGCTCGGTCGTTTCCGGAACTGGTTGGAAAAGTCGGGAAACTTCGACAGTTATATGGAGACGTTGGTGCAGGGGTTCAATCCTTGTACGGTTAACGGTTTGATGTGTCGTTCTCTGTTGTCCGTCGATTGGAACGGGCAGTTGTATGATTGTGATCTTAATCTGGCCGCCGGAATTCCAGCCGGAGGTCAGCCGCTACATGTTTCGGAGTGCCTGGAACCGCCGCCCGAGGGGACGGTGATCGCCACCGGTGA
>JAUVAJ010000221.1 GCA_030591795.1 Desulfuromonadales bacterium
AGATTCTGCTGACCCGTGACGATCTGGCTAACCGACGCCGTTTTCTCAACGCCCGCAACACCCTGATGACTTTACTCGAGTTCGGTATCATTCCGATCATCAATGAGAATGATAGCGTGGTCGTTGACGAGATTCGCTTCGGCGACAACGATAATCTATCAGCCATGACCACCAATCTGTCCGAAGCGCATCTGCTGGTCATCATGTCGGACGTCGATGGCCTGTACGACCGCGATCCGAACCTGCACCAGGAGGCTTGCCTCATCCCGTTGGTGGAACGGGTCGACGAAGCGACCAGAGCGCTGGCCGGTGACTCGGTCACGCATGTTGGTACCGGCGGCATGATTTCGAAAATCAAGGCGGCCGAGCGGGCCTCGCTCTACGGTGTCGGCGTGGCGATCATCAACGGTTGTCAGCCGGGCATTCTGAGCCAACTGCTCGATGGCGAAGAGGTCGGCACCTACTTCCTGCCCGCCCGCAACCGGATGAATTCACGTAAACACTGGATCGCCTTCACCAAGAAACCACGCGGCAGACTGCTACTCGATGTCGGCGCCCACAAGGCCTTGACCGAAAGAGGCAAAAGTCTGCTCCCATCGGGCATTCAGACAATGGAAGGCAGTTTTGATCGCGGTGATGCCATCCGGCTTTGCGATCTGGACGGCAAGGAATTTGCCCGCGGAGTCACTAATTATTCCAGCGCCGAATTGGCTCGAATCAAAGGCAAGAAATCGACCGAGATCGAAGCGATTCTCGGCTACAAATACAATGATGAAGTTGTGCATCGCGACAACATGGTTTTGAATAGTTAGTATCCGAATCGACCGCAGGAGAAGCGCATGAGTATCCAGCAAGAGATGCAGACCGTCGCCCGCCAGGCCAGAACCGCCTCGCGCGTTGTCGCGACACTATCTTCCAATGTCAAAAATGAGCTGTTGCGCAACATGGCCAACGCTATTGAACACGCCGCACAACCGTTGATGGCTGCGAACAGCAAAGACGTTGCCGCCGGCAAGAAAAATGGCCTGTCCGAGGCCATGGTTGATCGCCTGGTGCTCGATGAGCAACGGATCAAGTCAATGGCCGATGGTCTGCGTGAGGTTGCCGACCTGCCCGATCCGGTCGGCGAGATTACCGGCATGAAAAAACGCCCGAGCGGTATCGAGGTTGGACGCATGCGCATCCCCCTCGGCGTCATCGGCATTATTTATGAATCACGGCCGAACGTCACCGCCGACGCTGCTGGGCTCTGCCTGAAAAGTGGCAATGCGGTAATACTGCGTGGTGGCTCCGAAGCGTTCCATTCCAATATGGCCATCGGCGCCATCCTGCAAAGTGAGTTGAAGAAGCTCGGCTTACCGGCTGAAGCGCTACAGGTTGTCGGCACCACTGATCGCGACGCCGTTACTGAACTGCTCAAACAGGAAGAGGACATCGACCTGATTATTCCACGCGGCGGCGAAGGCTTGATCCGCTTTGTCGCTGAGAATTCACGTATTCCGGTAATCAAACACTACAAAGGCGTCTGCCACACCTTTGTCGACGCAGGTGCCGACTTCGCTATGGCCGAGCAAATCTGCCTCAACGCCAAGGTGCAGCGCCCCGGTGTCTGCAACTCCATGGAGACACTGCTGGTGCACAAAGATGCCGCCGCAACCTTCGTCCCGCAGGTCGCCCGCGCTCTACGCGCCGAAAATGTCGAACTGCACGGCTGCCCGGTCTGCCGCAAACTGGTTCCGGACATGCTCGAAGCGACCGAGGAAGACTGGCAGGCTGAATACCTCGATCTGACCCTGGCTATACGTGTTGTAGACAGTCTGGACCAGGCGATTGAGCACATCCAGACCTACTGCTCGCTGCATACTGAGGTGATCGTGACTCGCGATTATGACAATGCTCAGCGCTTTTTACGTGAAGTTAACTCAAGCGTGGTCATGGTCAACGCTTCATCGCGCTTTTCCGACGGCAACCAGTTCGGCCTCGGCGCTGAGATTGGTATCTCAACCACCAAACTGCACTCGTTCGGCCCGATGGGGCTAGAAGATTTGACCACCCGGAAATTCATCGTCTTCGGTCACGGCGAGGTGCGGGCCTGATCGCTTGTCAGGTGCCGAATATTAACGACAGGATGACTATGCGAACCGGAATTTTCGGCGGCACCTTTAATCCTATTCACCTGGCGCACCTCAGGATTGCTGAAGAGGCTCGTGAAGCGTGCGGACTTGACCGTATTATTTTCCTGCCGGCCGCCATCCCCCCACATAAACAATCTGCAACCGATACCCCGTTTCAGCATCGTCTGGCAATGGTCGAAGCAGCAGTTGCCGACCATCCCGGTTTTATTGCCAGCGATCTAGAAGCACAACGCGCCGGCGCCAGTTACTCGGTCGATACCCTTGAGGCTCTGCAGCAACTTTACCCGGGCGACAGCCTCTACTTCATTATCGGCCTCGACTCGTTCTGCGACATCGCCAGCTGGAAAGACTATCCACGCTTGTTCGAGTTGGCCAACATCGTTGTTGCCCATCGGCCAGACTACGGCAATGCCGACCCGCAAGCACTACTTCCCGTTGCACTTGCCGACCAATTCTGTTACGATGGGGGTTCTGTTAATTTGCGCCACAAGTGCGGGAATGAGCTGATTTTTGTCGCCGAAACGCGCTTGGCCATATCCTCGACCAGACTACGCGAACAGGTAGCGCAACAGCGCTCAATACGCTATCTGGTTCCACCATCGGTCGAGGCGTATATACAAGCACATAATCTCTACCGCGAGAAAGAAGATAACGCTTGAAAACTGAAGAACTTGCCCGGCGTTGCGCCGGATACGCACTCGATAAAAAAGCCTTCAATGTCAAACTGCTCTATGTTGGTGAAACATCATCTTTGACCGACTATATCCTGATCGCTTCCGGTGGTTCTGACCGGCAGGTTAAAGCGGTAGCCGAAGCGATCCGCCTCGGCATGAAGGATGAATGCAATGAACCGGCCACAGCAGTTGAGGGTATGACGGAAGGCCGCTGGATTCTGCTCGACTTCGGCAACATCATGGTCCATGTGTTTCAGCAACCGGTTCGCGAATTCTACGATCTCGACGGTCTCTGGGTCGATGCTCCTGAAATTGCCTTGCCGGAGGGACAGTCGGAGCCGCCCCACGTCGAATCGTGAAACTAAAACTCCTCTGTATCGGCAAGCTGTCGGCTGCCTGGCTTCAGGATGGTGCTGGTGATTATAGCTCCCGGATCAGCCATTATCTGCCGCTAGCCATCGAAGAGTTGAAAGAAATCAAGGCGGGTGGCAAAAAGGCCGACGTCCAGCAGATACGACAACGCGAAGGCGAGTTGTTGCTACAAAAGATACCCGCCTCGGCGTTTGCCGTCGTCCTTGATGAACAGGGCAAAGGCATCTGCTCCGAGGAGCTTTCCCGCTTTATAGGAAAGCATATGCTCGACGGCACGCAAGAGGTAGTATTTCTGATCGGCGGTGCCTACGGCTTGAGTAATGCAGTAAAAAATAGAGCTGATATGACCTTGTCACTTTCAGCCATGACTATGACCCACCAGATGGCCCGACTGCTGTTACTGGAACAGATTTACCGGGCAATGACAATTTTGCGTAACGAACCATATCACAATCGATAACCGGGGAAGATTAATGAAAAAGCAGGATTTGGTAAGCATAAAGCAAAACCTTGAAAAAATACGCCATGAATTACTGGATGAAGTTCAGGCCAAGTACGCTGCTTCACGTGAGATCGGTGAAAGCAACGTTCCGGACCTGGCCGACGTTTCAAGCAACGCCTACAGTCGTGAAATGCTGCTCAACCTTAGTGAAGCACATCACCGCCAGATGCAGGATATAGATGCGGCCCTGGCCCGCCTCGAAAGTGGCGAATATGGCATTTGCGCCAACTGCGAAGAAGAAATTTCGCCCCGACGTATGGAAGTTCGGCCATTTTCAAGGTATTGTATTGACTGTAAGACCGACATTGAAAAATTCGGAACCTAGGAGCCTGTCGGTCTATCTTGTCCAAAGCGAAAATCCGGAAGTTTGAGACTAGATTTTGGCTCATTTGAGAGTAATAGCCGTAGCTATTGGTCGAAAAGGAG
>JAUVAJ010000198.1 GCA_030591795.1 Desulfuromonadales bacterium
CGGGAGGCATCTCGATCTTTGTAGTGGGGCAGGTTTAATGTATGTCGATAAATTGATCCGGGCCCGTTCCAATGGGGCCCTAACAGCTGATAGATAACTGGAGTGAAAAAATTTGTCATTTCGAACGCTAGAGAGAAATCTCGGGTTAAGTGGTTTAAAGAAAAACAACCAACAAGATCTCTCCCTTCGGTCGAGATGACAGACCATTCAATATGGATGTGGGCCGAATACAATAGGCCCCCGCCTCACAATCTACGAAGCAACGACTTGGTTAGTTTACAAGAAGCAGATCCCTTAAGTCATAGAAGTGCCCACTGCTTGTCCGCCATAGCTCGTAGAGCGACGGAGGGCCAAGTGAGCCGTTGCGGCTCACCAAAGAAAATGAACACGGCTGTCGCGCCGGGCTTGTCCGCCGTAGCCTTGGCGAAGGTGGAACTCGACGGTTTTGTTTAACAACTTATCAACTAACAACAAAAAAGCGGAACCGTGATCAACACGATTCCGCTTTTTTATGCAAATTTTTTAAACTATCTAAAGGTTGTTCAGCAACCTGTAGATAGTCTGCTGCAACTCCCAAACCGCCGCCGCATTTTTTTCATCGTCTGCTTCCAGATAATTAAGCCGCCCCTGGTCAAGGTTGTTATGCGCCTTCATCAAAACCGGTGTCAATTCATCTTCAAGCCTGATGCGGTGAATCTCACCCACGCTTTCACTCAGTTCATCAACCGCCCGATAGCCTTTGCTTACGGACCTGAGAGCCTGTTGAACTGCAGGAAGTGAATCTGAATTGACCTGCTTTTTCTGAATAGCAATAAACGCTTTAATATCTTCAACCAAGCTACGATAACGCTCTGAAACACTCATGGAACCCTCTATTCTGTTTCTGGATGTAATCTCTGCAGCTAATTATCATAGCTGAATGCACTTGATAACGCTACGAAAATCACGGGAATTCAGTTGACTTCAAACCGAGGCTGCTGGTAGTCTTTCTGCACAATTTAAACGCCCTAGGGGAGTAGCTTACTGAGAGTTCCGTTAGCTTATGGAACGACCCTTTGAACCTGATCCGGATGATACCGGCGTAGGGAAGCGGCGACGGAAGCTCCGATTCACGGACCGCCTGTTGCGGTCTTTTTTTGTTTTGAGATGAATATGTCGACCGAGATTCAAGTCAACGAGCGCACAGTCGTTATCGATCAGGCTGAGACCCTGTTTGCGATCCGTGATCGGTTCAAACCGAACGCCGATATCATGATTCTGAACGGGTTTCCGGCGACTGTCGATGCAGAGCTGTCGGCTGGCGACCGGGTTGTTCTGATCCGGCGTGGCGAGGTGCCGGAAGCAGCGGAGTTCGAAGCGTTACTCATGGCTCGTTCCACGCCGGGCGTTTATGAATCAATTCATAATGCGACAGTCGGAATTGCCGGTGTTGGTGGCCTCGGTTCGGCTGTTGCTGTTGCCCTGGCTCGTACCGGAGTCGGGCGCTTGATTCTGGCTGATTTCGACGTGGTTGAACCATCAAACCTGAATCGTCAGCAATATTTTGCCGATCAGATCGGCATGCCAAAGGTTGATGCTTTGAAGGCAAATCTGATCAGGATTAACCCGAATGTGCGGGTGGCGCTGTTTCATGGCCGGCTGGATCGTGAAAATATTCCGCAGGTTTTTGCACCGGTCGATGTTCTGGTTGAGGCGTTTGACGTAGCGGAGCAGAAGGCGCTGCTGGTCGGAGCGTTCAGGAAGAGTTATCCGGATAAACAATTGGTTGCCGGTTCCGGGATGGCCGGTTACGACAGCGCCAATCAAATAGTGACCCGGCGGGTCGGGAATAATTTTTATCTCTGCGGTGATGGTGTGTCGGCCGCCGCGCCAGGCAACGGCCTGATGTCTCCCCGTGTCGGTGTTGCAGCCCATCATCAGGCAAATGCTGTGTTAAGGATATTGCTGGGGGAAGAACCGTGATGACGATTACCGTAAATGGGCAAACTAAAGAGATTGTGGCCGGGACCAATCTGGCTCAATTGCTTAAGCAGATGCAACTGAACGCCGAGTGTGTTGCCGTCGAGTGTAATCTCGATGTTGTCGAGCGTGATGCTTTTATCTCCTTGTTGCTCAGGGTTGGCGACAAGCTTGAAATAGTCCAGTTTGTCGGCGGCGGTTGATTTCGCCCCGGCAGGAAAAGGATAGAATATGTCAGATCAACTGGTAATAGCCGGTCGCAGCTTCAACTCACGTTTGTTGGTCGGTACCGGTAAGTTTTCGAGTAATGCGGCGATGGTTGCGGCCATGGAACAGTCCGGTAGCGACATTGTTACGGTCGCCTTGCGCCGGGTCGATGTCGATAATCCGGACGACGATATGTTGTCGCATATCGACCGTGAACGTTATTTGCTGCTGCCGAACACCAGCGGCGCGCGTGATGCCGATGAGGCTGTCCGCTTGGCCCGTCTGGCCCGTGCTGCCGGCTGTGAACCGTGGATTAAGCTGGAAGTTACCCCGGACCCTTATTACCTGTTGCCCGATCCGATTGAAACGCTGAAAGCAGCTGAGATTCTGGTTAAGGATGGGTTTAACGTCCTGCCGTACATCAACGCCGATCCGGTTCTGGCCAAACACCTGCAAGAGGCCGGGACGGTTACGGTCATGCCGCTCGGATCACCGATCGGCACCAACAAGGGGGTGCGGACCCGCGAGCAGATCGCGATCATCATCGAGCAAGCGATCGTGCCGGTAGTGGTCGACGCCGGTCTCGGTGCACCGTCACATGCCGCCGAAGCGATGGAGATGGGCGCTGATGCCGTGTTAGTCAACACCGCTCTGGCCGTCGCTCGTGATCCGGGGGCCATGGGCGCCGCCTTTAAAAAAGGGGTTGAAGCTGGCCGTGAGGCTTTTTTGTCCGGTCTCGGCGAACAGCGCGACACCGCCGAAGCCTCAAGCCCGCTGACCGGGTTTTTGCGCAGTTGATTTTTTATTTAAACCACGAAGCACACGAAGAAAGTCTTAAGTTGAGCTTGAACAGTTAACAGCTTGTATCTGGTTTTAACTTCGTGTCCTTCGTGATCTTCGTGGTAAAAAGAAGTCTATTTATATGAGTTTTCTCAACACAATCAATCAATACGACCCACAACAGTTGCTCACTGAGATCGAAGCCAAAACATCAGCTGATGTGCAGCGAGCCCTGGCGGTCGAACGGGTCGGCATTGAAGATTTCAAGGCCCTGCTCTCGCCGGCGGCCGAACAGCATCTGGAAGCGCTGGCCCACAAAGCGCATCGCATTACCCAGCAGCGTTTCGGTAAAACCATCCTGCTTTATGCCCCGCTCTATATTTCCAACGAGTGCACCAACGGCTGCCTCTATTGCGGATTCAACGCCAGCAACAAGGTGCCGCGGCGCACTTTGACACTCGATGAGGTTGAGCGTGATGCGCGCATTCTGCACGAGCAAGGCTTTCGGCATATCCTGCTGGTGACCGGTGAAGCGCCGAAAAAGGTCGATAACGATTATCTGGTTGCCGTTGCCAGGCGGATCCGCCCTCTGTTCAGTTCCATCGCGATCGAGGTCTATCCGATGAGCGAAGACGGTTACAAGCAGATGGTTGAAGCCGGCATCGACGGTCTGACTATTTATCAGGAGACTTACGATCGCAAGCTATACTCGGAACTGCATCCGTTCGGCCAGAAAAGTGATTATGATTTCCGCCTCGATACACCGGAGCGCGGTGGTGCTGCCGGCCTGCGGCGGATTGGTATCGGCTTTCTGCAAGGATTGGGTGATTTCCGAACCGAGGCGTTTTTTACCGGCCTGCATGCGCTCTATCTTTCCAAGCATTTCTGGCGCAGTTTGATCAGTATTTCGTTTCCGCGCATGCGTCCGGCCGAAGGCGCTTTTCCACCGCCGCACCCGGTTTCTGATACCCATCTGGTCCAGTTGATCTGCGCCATGCGTCTGCTGATGCACGACGCTGGTCTGGTGATGTCGACCCGTGAAAGTGCGACTATGCGTGACAACCTGCTGCCGCTCGGCATCACCCAGATGAGTGCCGGATCGTGTACCGCTCCGGGTGGTTATACCGATCAGGAGGAGGGGACTCAGCAGTTCACTATCGACGATGACCGTTCGCCGGCCGAGATGGCTGAGGTGTTGCGTGGTTTCGGGTATGATCCGGTCTGGAAGGATTGGGATGCTTCGTTCTTGGATAAGTCGGTTGGATAGCAATTTTATCTCGTTTTCAATCTAAGACAAGACCGTCGGGACGCGCCCCGACAAGCGCCTTACTTTTTGTCTAAGCGGCAACAAAAAGTAAGCAAAAAATGCCTTTATCCTGGCGGATGGCATCTCTATCTTTGGAGTGGGGCAGGTTTTAATTCCTATCTATAATTTGATCCGGGCCCGTTCCAATGGGGCCCTATCA
>JAUVAJ010000232.1 GCA_030591795.1 Desulfuromonadales bacterium
CCCGACCTGGCGACGCATTTCCTCGGTCGGCTCTATCGTATTTACCGGTCGCCGAATGAGCCGGAAGAGGCGGTGCCGACAATCAGTGCCGGCGCCCGTACCCTTCTGACCCAGCACCATTACAGCGGCAATATCCGTGAACTGCGCAGCATCCTGCAGCGCGCGTTGTTTTTGCGCAATGGGCGCAACATTGAAGCTGCCGACATCCGACATGCGATCGGCACCGAGATGCCGCTGGTTACCTCGGACGCTTCGATCGAACCGGTTGAGAAATTGGTACAACAGACCGCCCGACAGATCTTTGAGCAGATTATCGATGGCGACGACACTTTCTGGAGTGGGGTTTACCACCCGTTCAGCGACAACCGGATTGCGCGTGACGTGGTGGTGCAAGTGATCGAGCTGGCCCGCCGGCAGGGGAGTACTTCAATGCCGAAGATCGCCCGTCTGCTCAAGGCGTGTGATCCACACAGTCGTGACGCGAGCGAGCAGAAGATGTTTTATAAGTTCAAGAATTTCCTCTACAAGACCATCCGCATCAGTTGATAGTTGTCAGTATGGAGGATGTCCCGCTATCTACGAAATTCGATGGTAGACCACCTGATGACTGAGCAATAGCGATTCATTATTGAAATTAAGTGCCATAAAAGGTTATCATTACAGGGATATAATCTATTTGCCGAGGGGAAGGGGTCGGAATATGGGCAGAGCAGTCCTGATTGCCATCACGCTGATTACTCTGATGTTGCAATCTTCGATAGTTTTTGGCTCCAGTGGTCAAGTCCTTAAAGTGGTCGATGGTGACACTTTCCTGATGGACGTGGCTGGTGTCCGGGGACAGCAGACGATTGAAGTCACTCTGAGATGTTCTGATGCCCCGGTAATCAGCTCTCCTTTTGGTGCGGAGTCCAGACAATATCTGGAGACCCTGCTTAAGGGCGCGGAAATTCATTTCAAAATTCAGGCGTATTGCGGCTCTGAAACCTGCGTTGAAGTTTTAGCCTATATCCCCGATCCGTTAAATCCAAAAACAAACTACATCAACACGCAGATGATCGCGGCCGGTATGGCACGCAATGATTCCTGCCGTGGCATATTTAATGAGGCCGAAGCGCAAGCTAAAGCCGAAAAAAAAGGGATCTGGTCGACTTCCAGGAAGATAGTCTTTACCGAAACGGCGAAGGCGGCAAAACCGGGAACGACGAAGTCGACCAGTAAGCCGACTACATTATCACTGACGCCCAAAGCGGCTCCGGCACTGATCAAAGTCGATCGGGCTGAGCGGACGGTGACGCTTAAATCGAAAAGCATGTCTCTGAACAAGGCGATCAAGGCGATTGACACCGTCTCTACGTTGCCGGTCAGCCTCTACCTGATCGAGGAGCAGTTTGTCGCCGTGTCGCTGGAGAAGGTTGCCTGGTATACGGCCCTGCAGTACCTGGTCGATAAAGCCAACCTTAAACAGGTCAACATGAACGGAAAAATTGATCTGTATGACCAGCTATTCTATTACAAGCACATTGCGCCGTATCTGAAACTTTCCGATGGTGACGGTGTTTACATCAATGCTGGTAGTGGCAAGAAAGCGCCGGTTGTTGACGATGGTGTAACCCGGTACGTATTTATCAATGATTTCGATAATTCAGCGGAGGAAGCGCGCCAGCAAGCGGCTGATCAGTCCGGTTTTGTGCAGGTGCATCAGGGGAGTGAGCCGGCGCCTGTCAGTGATTATGGCCGGTTTGAAGTCAGTGCCGATAAAGAGCAGCTGGCCACTGTTGCAACTGCCGCACCGGAAGCGATCAAGCCGCTGCCGGCTGACCTGCCCGCACTCAAACCGTACAGCGGGACGAAGAGTGTTGCTGAGCAAAAAGAAGAAGCCATCACTGTTTCTGTCGCAGCTCCGGTGAAAGAAGCTGATGAGCCGGTCGCAACTGCCGTTGTGAAAAAAACTGACCCGCAAGAGACAATCACCAAGACGTCAGCGCCTGAGCAGGAGCAAGAGGCAAAACCGGCTGCGCCGGTCAAGTCCGGGACTGCGGGTACAATACCTGCTGACAAGGCACCTGATTCCGAACAGATGTTGAACATTGCTCTTAGTATGACCGAGCTGGTTGTTCTGCTGATTGTTGTAGTGGTCGTTGTTTTCGGTTCTATTTTCCTCTCCCGAAGTGCGGCAAAAAGGGCGGCCAAGGCTGAAAGAAGTATTGACCCGACTGCTCTGGGTAAAAAGAATGCCGCCGTTGATGCCACTCCGGAGCCTGAAGTTGACAAGGCTTATGAACAGAAAGTTTTTGATGATATTTTTCCGGATGGTGATGATCAACCGGTAGAACCATCGAATGAAGATAGAGTGGATGAAACGATCGAAGAGGAGGTTCCTGCCGAAGTAGAAGAGGCTGAGCCAGAAGTAGAAGATGCTGAAGCAGAAGCAGAAGAGGTTGCGCCTGATGTCGAACCAGCGGCAGAGGTTGACCATGAGGAAGGCACATCAGAGGCTGCTGTGGATGATGTTGTCGTAGACGAAGCAGAAGAACAATCGGATAGTGATGAAGCCCCGGCAGATGTTACTGATATTCCTGCTGCAACAGATGAGAAAAAAGTCGAGCCAAGCCGTCCGGTTCTAAAGAAAACTAAAAAAACCAAGAAGGGTGAAGGGAATTACGCAGTCACGCTTGAGGATTATGATCGCCTGATGAATCCACCTAAGCGTGAGCCGAGAACGGATTGTCTGTTTGAGATGACGTGCACCCTCGGTGACCAGGCAGTGACCGGCATCGGTTTGGATATCAGCAGCGGCGGCATCTTTATTGATAGCAAGGAACATTTTGCGGTCGGCAAAGTGTTGGATCTCTCGTTCAAACTTAGAGAAGAGGATGAGGAAACGATTCGCTGTCGCGGTGCGGTGACCTGGGTTAATGAACGTCCCGATCCGATCAAACCGAACTATCCGAACGGTTTCGGTGTACACTTCCTTGATATTGATACAGCGACTGCGCAGGCAATCGAGGCTTTTATCCATCCGGATTCAGCCGAACAGCTTGACGAGGCGGAGGACGACTAAAAATTACAGAATATGCTTCAGTTTGATCGAAGCAGAAACAGCCTGATGTATGCATTCTTAATTTGCTGACGCCACCAGTAGCGTGACAATATTGCGGAGGACGGAATGATGAGATCGTTAGGTGCATTACTGAAAGAAAAGTTCGGAAAGAGTGATGAAGTCGTGTCCGGCTGCCGGGCATGTGGCTGTTGTTGTGAAGCTTTTGGTGGGTTCCTGCGAGCCTCGGAAGCGGATCGGGAGCGCTGGAAAGAGCTGGGGCGTGATGATCTGCTGGCACATGCCGGTGAAACTGGCTGGCTCTGGCTCGACCCTGAGACCGGTCAACGCTTACCACGATGTCCCTACCTAGTGCGCAACAGTGAGGATCGGGCGTTGTGCGCTATTCACGATATCAAGCCGAATATCTGTCGGGCCTACCCGACTGAAGCGATCGGCCGGCGTTGCGTGTGCGGGATTTACTTTCCGGTTGCGTTGTGGTCGAAAAAGAAGTCAGACCTCCATTGAATCGATCTTCTAGCAGCTAGTCTATTGATAGTCCGACAGGCTGCTAGCCCAAAAACAGTTTAACGGCAAAGATCAGGACGGTGATGGTTACAATCCGTTTGATCCAGGTGTGACCTTTGCGCACGGCCAGGCGTGTACCGATAATGCCGCCGATTGAATTGCCGACAGCCAGCGCTATGCCGAGGCCGTAATCGATCTCGCCATGGTAGATAAAGACCACCAGGGCAATGATGGTGAAGGCGAAGATCACAATCACCTTGATAGCATTAATTCGAACCAGATCGAGGCCGTGAACCAGCAGGCCGCTGATAATCAAAAATCCAACGCCCGCCTGGACAAACCCGCCATACAGACCGACCCCGAAAAAAGTTACCAGCAAAATGCCCAGGCGCAGCGGTGTAGTCTTGACCTCATCAGCCG
>JAUVAJ010000106.1 GCA_030591795.1 Desulfuromonadales bacterium
CATTGAGCTGACCGGCTCCTGAGCGTTGAGTGCCATTGGCGCTATGATCTCACGCATCTCTTCGAGGGTGTAGCCGAAGCTCCCCTGCTTGCGCCGCCGTACTCGGCGACTGCGTACCCGCTTGGTGGCGGGAGCCGGGAGATCCTCGAGACGGATGAGATGCTCATTTACCCATGCAGCATAAGGATGAGCTGCGGCACGTTCCCCCTTGATCTCGTGGTCTTCTTTGAACTCACCGGTTTCGACATCGACCAGGATCATCTTGCCGGGGGCCAGACGCTCCTTACGCAGGATCTTCTCCGGTGGGATATCCAGAACCCCCGCTTCTGACGCATAGATAATTTCGTCGTCGCTGGTTATCCAGTAACGGGCCGGGCGCAAACCGTTACGATCGAGTATTGCTACGATCTGGTTGCCGTCACAGGCCACAATATTGGCCGGTCCATCCCATGGTTCCATCATGGTGGCGTGATATTCCAGGAAACCTTTGACATCGGGGCGCAGGTTGGCCTTTGACGCCCAGGCCTCGGGGACCAGCATCGCCAAAGAGTGGGCCAGACTTCGACCGGTTACCAGTAGCAATTCGAGAGCGTTATCGAGGCAGGCGGTATCAGAGCCACCTTCGATAATGATCGGATCCAGATCCTTGATCGTGTCGCCGAGTTCAGGGTGCTCTAGCAGCGCGGTACGGGCTTGCATGCGGTTGATGTTGCCGCGCATGGTGTTGATCTCGCCATTGTGGGCCACGTAGCGAAACGGCTGAGCCAGGTCCCAGGTCGGAAAGGTATTGGTACTATAGCGTTGGTGCACGAAAGCAATCGCGCTGACCAGACGTTCATCTTCCAGCTCAGGGAAAAATGCATTCAACTGCTCCGAGAGCAGCATCCCTTTATAGAGGATGGTGCGACTGGAGAGCGAGCAGACATAGAACATTTCCTTACCGGCAAGATTGTCGTTACGGATCATATTTTCGGCGCGTTTGCGCGCCAGGAAGAGCATCAGGTCGAACTTGTCGGTCTCGACTTCACCCCGACCGACAAATACCTGCAAGACAAATGGTTCAACGGAACGGGCGCTGCGACCGATGGAGCTGCTGTCAGTTTTGATCTCGCGCCAACCGAGAACGCTGCAACCGACGCGAACCAGTTCACGATCCAGCGCCGCGACACAAGCTTCGCGGCAAGCGCTATCCCGGGGGAAAAATACAATGCCGGCACCAAATTCACCCACCTCTGGAAGGTCAAAATCACAGACTTCGCGGTAGTAAGCATCAGGCAACTGGATCATTAACCCAGCACCATCTCCGTCCAGAGGGTCAGCACCCACGGCACCACGATGAGTCAGGTTGCAGAGAATTTCAATACCACGCTTAACGATGCTATGACTTTTACGTCCTTTGATGTTGGCAATAAAGCCGACACCGCAATTATCATGTTCATTGGCGGGATCGTAAAGGCCTTGAGCGGGCGGCATGCCAATATGGTTTGTCATTGTTGGTCCTCGTTTATTGGGGTGTGGAAACGGAAATTGATAATGCAATGGGTATGCCTTGTTTTCAGACACACCTCAAACTAAATTTCAATAAACTAACATAAGTATCTGATATAAAATAGAATTATTCTTTATATAATTATCAATTATTACGCTTTCAATCCGAACCAGCCCTGCATGCCTACCATCATCGTGTATACAAACAACCCTAAACAGTCAAATAAACTACTCAGTCCACAATGATTATCCTATTTAAATAGATTTAAAAGTAATAGCCAATAAAAAAAGCCCCTGCATCAGCTCAATGCAGGGGCTTAATGCTTTTATAAGGATTTGGCTAGAGCACTTCGACCCATCCGTGGTTATCAGCAATACGCCCGTACTGAATTCCGGTCAGCGTATCATAGAGCTTTTGCGTTAGCTCGCCGGTCTTGCCGCCATTGAGCACCACGGTGCGATCCTGATAGGTAAACTCGGCGACCGGCGAAATCACCACCGCCGTCCCGGCTCCGAACGCTTCGGTCAAACGGCCGCTTTCGACTCCATCGAGCACCTCATCGACCGTCAAAGCACGTTCTTCGATCTCAAGCCCCATCTCCTTGCAGAGTGTAATCACCGACCGGCGGGTGATACCGTCAAGGACTGTCCCCTGCAGCGGCGAGGTGACGATCTTGCCATCATAGACGAAGATCATGTTCATGCTGCCGACTTCCTCTATATATTTCTTCTCTTTGGCATCGAGCCAAAGCACCTGATCATACCCTTTGGCTGCCGCCTCTCTGGAAGCGTAGAGGCTAGCCGCATAGTTGCCACCGGTCTTCGCTTCACCGGTGCCACCCTCGGCAGCCCGCACGTAGAAGTCAGAGATCCAGATCTTAACTGGGGCGATACCACCCGTGTAGTACGCACCGACCGGACACAGAATAACGTAGCAGAGATACTGCTCAGCCGGACGGACACCGAGCATCGGCTCGTTGGCAATCATGGTCGGGCGAATATAGAGGCTGGTCCCCTCAGAATGTGGCACCCAGTCAGCTTCGAGACGGATCAGCTCGCGCAAGGCATCGAGAAAAGCGGCTTCGTCAACCAGCGGCATGCACATCCGCTCGGCGCTGCGATTGAAGCGGGCGACGTTATCCGCCGGGCGAAACAGCGCAATCTTGCCATCCGGATGACGAAACGCCTTGAGCCCTTCAAAAATCTCTTGCGAGTAATGCAAGACCATCGCTGCCGGGTCGATACTAAACGGACCGTATGGCTGAATGCGCGCCGAATGCCACCCTTTGCCGGTATCGTATTCCATAACCAGCATCCGGTCGGTAAACTGTTTGCCAAACACCAGCGTTGATTCATCAGTTATTTTAGGTTTCGGTTCTGTAAGGGGCAGGGTTTCGATCTTCACGGCAAAGCCTCCAGTCGCTTGGGTAATAGATTTTTTTTAGCACAGTTGCCCTAACCCCTGCAAGGATGACAAGACCGAACTGACTATTTGTTCAGCATTTCGGCAAAACTGTGTCCATTTTCAAGAAAATAGCTATAATACGGCGTATTAAACCTGCAATACAGGAAGAGCATGTGAAACTTATACTCGCCATATTTACATTGGTTGCCTTATTGACCCCGGCTCCAGCCGAGGCCTGGTCGTTGCGGCAAATTGGCGATAAGACCGGCGCCTTCCTGCTTGGCTTCGCAAGCGGCTATCTTGCCCATGAAGCAGGGCATTACGTCGTCGCGAAATCAAAAGGCTACAATGTAGAGCTAGACGGGATCACCATTACCTACCCGGACGCGCAGATGCCTGACTCCGATCGACTACAAGTCTCTTCAGCCGGCTTTCAGGCACAATGGCTGGCCACCGAGGCAGCCTTTTTATATCGGGGCAAGAAAAAATTAAGCCCGGCCAGTGACAATTTTACCGCAGGGGTGATCAGTGCACATCTGGCGATCACCACCGCTTATCTGACCGTACTGCGAGACCATCAGGATGGTGATACTTATGCCATGGCGGAGGCGACCGAGCTATCGACCGGACAGATCGCTGCCCTGCTTGCCGTCCCGGCAATCCTCGACACCTGGCGTCTATTCGGTGATGATGTGCCGCAATGGGTCCCGGCACTATCAGTCGGTGCCAAAGGAGCCGGCTTCATCGCCATCTGGACCTACTGATTAAGCCACCCCCGCTGGCGAAACATCTGCTCCAGACGATCGATGGCCGTGTCAATATTTTCCAGTGAGTTGGCATAAGAGAAGCGCAGGAAACCTTCCGCCCCCGCGCCAAAATCGATCCCGGCAGTTACCGCTACACCGGTCTCCTCAAGAATCTCCTTCGACAGCGCCAACGAATCGTGACTGATATGCCGGGCATCAGCCAATACGTAAAAAGCGCCGGCCGGCATCTGTTGCACGCCTAACCCGAGCTGCTGCAGGCGCGGCACAATATGCTTACGCCGCTCGTCATAAGCGGCCCGCATCGTTGCGACCATCTCGTCACACTCACGCAGAGCGGCAATTCCACCAGCCTGCACAAAGTTGTTGGCGCTGATCAAAAAATTCTGATGCAGACTCTGCAGCACCCGGACCGATTGTTGTGGCGCTATCAGGTAGCCGAGCCGCCAGCCGGTCATGGCATAGGCCTTGGAGAAACCGCCGAGAACAAACGCATCCGGCGTAAACTCCAGGATACTCCGTTCCTCACCTTCGTAAGTTAACCCATGATAAATCTCATCGGAGACCACTGGAATCGGCAGGTCGGCTAATGCTGCCAACTCTTTGCTCGAAAGAGTCGAGCCGGTCGGATTTGACGGTGAGTTGACTAGCAGGGCGCGGGTTTTCGGAGTCAGCATCTGTAAAACATCCGCGGCCCGGGGCTGAAAACCATCCTCCAACCGCGTTTTCAAAAAGCGCGCTTCACCCCCAACGAAGCGGATGAAATTCGGGTAACAAGCATAGCTCGGATCAGGTAGAATCACCTCATCACCATCATCGAGCAACGAAGCAAACAACAACAGCATCAGCGGGCTGGTGCCGGAAGAAACCAACACCTGCCCCGGGTCGATTGTCACGCCGTAACGACGCTGGTAATAAGCGACTATCTCCTGACGCAGATCGAGACGGCCCAGCGAGTGGGTGTAGGTGGTTTCTCCCGACTCCATAGCCAACCGGGCGGCATCAAGCACCGGTTGCGGCGTCGGGAAATCCGGCTCGCCGAGGCAGAGATAAATCACCTCGCGCCCGGCCGCTTCGAGCTCCCTGGCCCGCTCCATCACTTCCATTGCCAGAAACGGTGTCACCGCGTCTGCCCGCCGGGCAATATGAATTGGTTTTTGTTTTGGTGTCATCCTACAAGCTCCTTACAACAACTCATTAACCAACTTGCGCTTCAGTTTACATTGTTTATACTTAGTAGTCTGTCGGGCTTACCGTACCGAAGCTAAACTTTGAGCGTTTGAGAGTATATTTTAGCTCGTTTACAGGCTCATAGCCATAGCTATGGGGCAAAAAGGAGCTGAAATCTGGGCCAAACGATCGAATTTGCAGCCGGAACATGGAAAGCCCCACAGACTGCTAGCCAGACTATCATAAGGAGACCACCATGACTCGAATCGTCTTGTTCATTGCCCTGTTATTGTTTTCTTGCGCCAGCACATTCGCCGCCGGCGATGAAGTTCACTGGGATTACACCGGGAAGGAAGGGCCTGAACATTGGGGGGAATTAGCAGACAGGTTCGAGATGTGCGTCAAAGGCAAGAACCAGTCGCCGATAGATCTGTTGGCCGATGTTCCTGCCGACCTGCCCGAACTTGTATTCGAATACAACAACCTCGGCAACTTGATTGAGGTGAACACGGGGCACTCAATACAGGAGACCGTGCAAGCAGGCAACTTCCTGGTTATTATGGGTGTTAAATATGAGCTCAAGCAGTTTCACTTTCACAGCCCGAGTGAGCACACTTTCAATGGCAAGACCTTCCCGATGGAGATTCACCTTGTGCACCAGAGCGATGCTGGTGAGTACGTTGTGGCCGGACTTGTGTTCGAAACCGGCAAGCGCAACAAGATAATAGACGAATTGCCTTCATTCAGAAAAAGTCGTGGTGAAGACCCCTTAAGTGACCGTGACCCGGTTGACATAAATGATCTCATCATTGATCCTACAGACTACTTCTTTTACAATGGATCTTTGACCACACCACCTTGTACCGAAGGTGTGTACTGGATCGTTTTCAAACAACCGATAATCGCCTCCGCCGAGCAGATCCAGCACTACCATGACCTGGTCGGCTTCGACAACAACCGCCCGATCCAACCGCATAACTCGCGGATCATTCTGGACTAGGAAACTGGGTCGATAGCCGGTTATAATTTAAAATTGGCCCAATTTTCCTTACAAATGCAAACTAAAAAACGACACACGAATTCAGAGTTAGCAATAAAAACGCCCCGGTATTAGCCGGGGCGTTTTAGCAATCTGTCTGGCAACCTAACTAGGTCGCAATTTCGCCACCTCAGGTAAAGCCGGAACCGGCCGTACAGGCGAAACAGTGGTCACCGGTGGCGATCACCGTCCCCTCGGGCGGCGGTTCCAGGCACTCCGAAACATGTAGCGGCTGACCTCCGGCTGGAATTCCGGCGGCCAGGTTAAAGTCACAATCGTATAATTGTCCGTTCCAATCGACCGACAGCATAGAACGACACATCAGGCCATTCACGGTGCAGGGGTTGAAACCTTTTTCCAGAGTCTCCATGTAGTCATCAAGATTCTCCGACCGCTCCAGCCAGTTACGAAAGCGCCCGAGCGGCATATTGGCAAAGGTAAACAGGGAATTGAAAATGATGCCCCATTTACGCAACGCATCACTTTTGAATTTCTGCTCGGCGGCCTCCTGCTCGGCCGGCAAGAAAGCACCGGTCGGATTGGCGACCAGACTCAATTCCAGACCGCTCTCCGGTTGACCATAGCCCAGCTCATTCAGGCGTTGCAACATCGTCACGCAACGATCCGCCACCCCTTTGCCCCGCTGACTGTCGGCCTGCGCCGGGCTGGTCGATGGGAACGAAGCGACCAGTGCGACC
>JAUVAJ010000057.1 GCA_030591795.1 Desulfuromonadales bacterium
ATAAAAGTTACGCCTTCCTTTTCATTCAGATGTTGCATGATGTCGAGCAGGTCACGAGTGGTATGGGCATCGAGATTAGCGGTCGGTTCATCGGCCAGAATAAACTTCGGTTTCGGTGCCAACGCTCGGGCTACGGCTATGCGTTGTTGTTGTCCGCCGGAGAGCTTGCCCGGGACAATGTTCAGACGATCACCCAATCCGACCTCTTCAAGCAGTTGCCGTGAGCGTTTTTCACATTCGGCATGGCTGCGCCCCTGCAGTTGCATGACAAACTCGACATTCTCTTTGGCGGTGAGGACCGGCAGCAGGCTGAAATCCTGAAAGATGAAGCCGATGTTGTCGCGGCGAAAGACGATTAATTTTTTATCGGAGAGAGCTGTCATGTCGACCCCGTCGATCAGCACCTGGCCGTGGTTCGGCCGGTCGATACCACCAACCATGTTCAATAGAGTGGTTTTGCCCGAGCCGGATGGACCCATGATAGCAACAAATTCACCCTGATCGATATGCAGGGTAACATCGTTGACCGCGGTTACCGGGAAATCGGTGTCCGGGTTGTAGATCTTGGTCAATTGTTTTAGTTTGATGGCCATGCTAATGCCTTTCAGCCAACGCTTCGCTCGGGCGTTTTTTGAGGATCTGTCGAGCCGGGTAGAGACCGGCCAGCAGGCTGGTCAACAGTACCATGCTGAAAAGTTTCAGGTAGAATACCGTTGTCACACTCGGATAGAGGAGTGCGTCGACGCCGTAGGCACCGAGTCCTTCAGCAACCGCACCGAACGGCAGGCCGAACTGGTCAGTGACTGCCAACATCAGACGGCCGGTAGCCAGGCCGAGCAGTCCTCCGACCCCGCCGAGCAGGACTGCTTCAGTGACGATCAACAGCAAAACCCGACCGCGGGTCATGCCGATCGCCATTAGGACACCGAACTCACGCGTTCGCTCAAAAACCGACATCATCATGATATTGATAATGCCGAAGCCGAGTGCGGTAATAAAGACACCGGCAACGATGGCGTTGGAAATTTCCATGCTGCCGGTCATCGCGGAAAGAAGCGGTTGGACTTCACCCCAGTTGCGTACAACACTTTGCTCGCCGATCAGACCAGAAATTTTTTCCTGTAACGGCGCAAGTTGCCGGTCGTCGGCAATCCGGATCGCAATCTCATGCGCCTGATCAAGACCGGTGAACCGGGCCAGATCGCCGCGGCGGACGAAGACGTTGGTGTCGTCGAAGCTGCTGGCCGGGGTATTGAACAGTCCGGTAACGCGAAACGCTGCACCGGCGACATCACCATCAATGCTGGTGAAGGTTAAAACGACCTTGGAACCGAGGCGCAGGTTGAGTTTGTCCGCATTGCGCCGGCTGACCAGAATCGGGTTGCGGCCTTTATCCAGCAGCATGACGCCTGCTACGATACTCTCGGAAATGTCAGTCACCCGGATTTCAT
Organism: Desulfuromonadales bacterium; assembly: GCA_030591795.1. Next base: position 1,452 of record JAUVAJ010000057.1, read on the forward strand.
CGTCGGGTATGATGCCATTAATCCGTACGCCGCGGGTACTGGCTGCCGAGGCGAGCATGCCGTCGACCACCTGGCGTACCGTTGCTGCTTCGATGCCGTCCTGTTGTCTGATTCTTTCGGCAACGGTGTCGGCCTCCGGCAACCAGGCCGAAAGTTCTTCGTTGATCAGGAAGTCGCTGTTATGTATCTGCAGGTGAGAGGTCTGGTAGCGGATAGCATTTTCGACCATGTTGTCGGTCATCGCCTGAACAAAACCGACCATAAGTATGGCGCCAAGCAGACCAAAAATCATCGCGGCAATCATGATGCCGCTACGCAGCTTGTTGCGCCAGACATTGCGCCAGGCCAGAGTCATCAGCATTCCATCACCCTTTCATCGCTTCCATGATTCGTAACCGGCCGATGCGTAGCAACGGGTAGCCAGCGCACAGCACCAGCAGGCAGAGAACGATGCCGATTTGTCCAAAAAAAAGCTCCGGTGCCAGGGAAAACGGGATGATCGGGGCGAAGCCCATCTCCTCCATGGTGAAGGCAATCTCACCACTTAGTGGAATCGGGTTGTAATAGAACCAGACCAGAATAGGTATGGTGACTACCAGGCCGAGGACAACGCCGGTCAGGGCGAGGAAAAACGATTCGAGCAATGAGATGAACTGCAGCTTGCCGCGTGGCATGCCGGTCGCCAGCATAACGGCGAACTCACGTTGTCGTTCCAGGGTCATCATGACGATGGTGGCGAGCAGACCGAAGCCGACCACCCCGTAGAGAACCAGAATCATGAATTGGCCGCTGACCCGATCGAGGCTGATTTGTTGCGCCAGTTCCGGTGAGATGTCGGCCCAGTTACGAACCTTGACCGTATCCCCCATAGTCCGACGGGCATCCAGTTCCAGTTGTGGAATACTGCGAACGTCTTCTCCATGCAGCACCCAGGCAGAAACCTGTTCACCGGTTACGTAGAGTTCCTGAGCTGTTTTCAGCGGTAGATAGACAATGCGCGCATCGATTTGTTTGTTCGGAAAATTTACGATGCCGACAACGGTGAACAGGCCGGCGGCGGTGGTGCCGTGATAGCCTTGTCCGTATAGGGCGATTTCGTCTCCTGTCTGTAGTTTGAAATAGGTTGCCAACCCGCTACCGACTAACACTGATGGTTCGTCTGCACTGGTGAAGTAACGTCCCCTGTCAATTCGGTTTGCCAGTCCGGAGTAACCGTCCTCACGTTGTGGGTCGACCCCCATAACCATAACTCCCTTGGAGCGGTCACCGACTGCCCCGAGGGCAAAGGATTCTATTCTCGGGACTATTTCGGTTACACCCGGAATCGCTTCAATCCGCGCTAAGAAGTTATTGTCGGCCGGCAGGAGCTTGTCGATAGACTGGTTTTCGGAAAAGCCTGGATGTTGCAGTTGCAGGTAACCGGAGTAGAACCGGGTGGCGTTATCAAGGTTATGGGCGTAGGAGCCTTCTTGCATCGATCGGGTGAACAACGCCAGCAGCATCGCTATAGCCAAAGCGCTCGCGGTCAACAGGGTGCGACGTTTCTGCCGCCAGATGTTGCGCCAGGCGAGCCTGACCATGAACGTCGGTGTCATTCACGCAACTCCTTCATGTTGCTCTGCGAGAAGAAGCTGGTCGGGATATCAAAATCAAATTCAGCATTATGGTAGAGGAGTACAGTTTTTTGTTCCGGATTATCGGCCGGTTGCATCTCCATGCGGGTCGGTATAGAGCGTCCGCCGATCTGCTTGACATCGGTTGTGCTCATGGTGTTGATCAGCTCGTTAAATTCGTCGAAATAGGCGACCTTGCGCATGTGGTACTTGTCCTGGCTGATCCAGAGCAGCTGTTTACCCCAGACGACCGGGGCATTCTCCTTCGGTATCGACTCAATCACCCAGCATTCAGTAGAATCGAAGGTCTCTTCGCGCAACAATTTGTGCGTGTAGTCGACAACAATCGAGGATTGATTGATCAGATCATCGTTGGTGAAATCAGAGCCCATCCAGGACTGACCGAGCATTGATGGGGCAATCTTGATTACCCGCTCGATACTCGGCACCCAGTTCCACATCTCCTTGTTGCGCTTCAGCGAGCTGCTCCCCTTGTCGCGGGCCGGCGCCGTAACCAGAACCAGTGAGTAGTCGGCCCCTTTGCTCCAGCCTTTCATGCTCATCGTCCGCGTCCAGTCGGGGCGGATGATCTGCATGGTGGTTTCGGTATAACTCGATTCACCACGCATCTGCAGATCGGCTTTACGGATGATTTCACTGGCGGTTTCAGCCAGCGCTGAGGTGCAGGATAAAAATATGAGCAGGAGTGTTGCCAAAACAGTTGTTTTCATACTGACTCCCTGGCAGGCAGATATTCTAGATTGATTATAATCCTTCAGCCATCAGTTGCTTGAGCAACTCGCTCTGTTTGTCAGTCAGCGTGGCAGGAACCTCAGTTTCGATTACCGCATAGAGGTCACCTTTGTTTTTACCTTGAACGCCGAACCCTTTCAGACGAATCTTACTGCCATCTTTAGTGCCGGCCTTAACCTTAACCCGCTTGACACCGTCGAGGGTCGGGACATCGATTGAGGTTCCTAGACAGAGACCACTGTATAGAGTTTTTACTGCTACCAGCAGATCGTTCCCTTCGCGCCAGAAGGTCTGGTCGGAGTCTACCTGGATTTCAAGAAACAGGTCGCCAGGTGGTCCGCCGTTCGACGAAAGGCCGCCTTTCTCAGCAACACGCAGGCGCTGGCCGGTTTCGGTTCCGGCCGGGATGCGGACGTTCATCTCTTCATCGCCACGCTCGGTGCGAAAGCTGACCCGGCGCTCGCCACCGGTAACGGCTATCCGGAATGGAACGCGGACATTTAGGTTGTAGTCAGCGCCAGGTCTCGGTCGTGACTGGCCGCCGAATGGATGTTGCCCACGCTGACCACCGCCGCCGAACAGTTGGCTGAGAATATCTTCGCCGCCACTGAAACCGAATTCGCGGAAAATGTCGTTGACATTGGCCCCGCGAAAGATGTCCTCCTGACTGAAGCGCTGATGAAAGGCCGCGTCGCCGTAGGAGTCGTATTGCAGTTTTTTCTCCGGATCGGACAGCACGGTGTAGGCTTCGGTAATTACCTTGAACTGATCTTCAGCCTTTTTGTCGCCGGGGTTTTTATCGGGATGATATTTAATCGCCAGCTTGCGGTAGGCTTTTTTTATGGCGGCTGCGTCGGCGTTTTTATCGAGACCGAGTGATGAATAGTAATCTTTGCTCATAGATACTCCTGATATAGTAAATTTTGTTTTCAATAATAGAAAGGGCAAAGGAGTACGTCAACCCCAGACCGAATAAAATTGTAGTAAATTCGATTTCTTGACCGGCTTAAGCGGCTGAGCTAATATGCTGGATTGAGTTTGCGAGAGCTCGGCACCTCTCGTACGTAACAGAAAGTGTCGGAGAAACGGGAAAAGGTATGACAAGAATTGCGATCGTCGGTGGCGGCATTTCTGGCTTGGCGACGGCTTATGCAATTGAACACGTAGCGGCAGCGCGCGGTCTGGCGGTTGAAACTATTGTTCTGGAGAAAAATCGGCGGCCCGGCGGCAAGGTGCAGAGCATTAGCGAAGAGGGTTACCTCTGTGAGCGGGGGCCAAACGGTTTTCTCGATAACAAGCCGATGACCCTCGAGTTGTGTGATCGACTCGGGATTCGCGATCAATTGGCGCGTTCTGACGACAACGCCCGCAAACGCTTCATCTATTCCGAGGCTGAATTACATTGTCTGCCGGAGAATGGACCGTCTTTTCTTCGTTCAAACCTGTTGTCATGGAGCGGAAAGTTTCGCTTGGCCAAGGAATTTTTTATTTCGAAGCGTGAGAATGATAGTGATGAGACTCTGGCAGAATTCGGTCGACGTCGGCTCGGACCAGAGGCGCTCGACAAACTGATCGCGCCGATGGTTGGTGGGATTTTCGCCGGTGACCCGGAGACCATGAGCCTGAAGAGTTGTTTTCCACGTATTTATGAGTTGGAGCAGACCTACGGTGGTTTGTTGCGCGCCATGCTCATGTTGGCCAAACAGAAACGGGCAGAGATCAAGGCCGGCAAGCAGGTTGCCAGTGCCGCTGGCCCCGGTGGTGTACTGACCTCATTTGTTGGCGGTATTCAGGAGTTGACCGATGCCACATCGGCGGCTATCAAAGGCGAAGTGCGGGTTGATGCAACGGTTGCCACAATTACGAAAAAAAGTGACGGTTTCGAACTTACCTTCGAGGATGGCGAGAAACTTGACGCCGAGATCGTGGTGACGGCGGTGCCGTCTTATGCTCTAGCCGACATGGTAGAGGAAATGACTATTGTCATGGCGGATGTGCTAAGAGCCATTCCGTACGCGCCGATGAATATCGTCTGCTTCGGTTACGAGCGGGAAAAGATAGAACACGATCTGAACGGTTTCGGTTATCTGATTCCGCGTCAGGAAGGGTGTAGTATCCTCGGTAGTCTCTGGGATTCAAGCATCTTCCCCGAGCGGGCGCCGGAGGGTCACGTTCTGCTCCGCTCGATGATGGGCGGGGCGACCAATCCAGCCGCCATCGATTTGAGTGACCGGCATGTGCAGGATTACGTTATGGCTGATTTGCGTGACATTATGGGTATCGACCAAGCACCTGATTTTGTCCGTATTTTCCGGCATAATCATGCCATTCCACAATACACGCGTGGCCACGGACAGCGGTTACTGGCTGTCGAAGAGGGGGCGCGCAAAATACCTGGTCTGTTTGTGACCGGTAATGCTTTCTTCGGTATCGGTTTGAATGATTGTGTTAATGCTTCGAATTCTACGGCTGAGCATGTGATTGGTTATCTTGAGAGGCATGGCGGGGTGGATGGCTGAGTTTGAAATTGCTAAGGCCGGATCGTTTGATCCGGCCTTTTTTATGCTCATTTTCACTGGTAAAGTGTTTTCTCCTTAAAGAGAACGAGACCGGCGGGACGCGCCTCGACAAGCGCCTTACTTTTTGTCTAAGCGCCAACAAAAGGTAAGCAAAAAATGGCTCTCACCTTGCGGTGGGCATCTCCATTTTTGGAGTAGGGCAGGTTTTAATACATGTCGCTAAATTGATTCGGGCCCGTTCCAATAGGGCCCTATCAGCTGATGGTAACAGTAGTGAAAAGCCTTGTCATTTCGAATACGCCTTCGCATAAAGCTACGGCGCACAAGCAGAGAGAAATCTTAGGTTTGGTGGTTTAAATGAAAACAACCAACCAGATCTCTCCCTCCGGTCGAGATGACAGGAAATCCAGACTAACTGAACCCTATATTGACAAATCCCCCCTAACCCCCCTTTTTTAAAGTGGGGAATCAAACACAACCTGAACAATTTTACCTCCCCCTTTTTAAAGGGGGACCGAGGGGGATTTGACCTTACAGCTTTGCCCAGTGCAGTATTTTAGTACGTAAGCTCGTAGAGCGAAGGAGGATTGGTGAAGGTGGGTCCAGACGGTTTAAGAAGATTTCTGAAAGCGAAAGCTAGTCACCCCTTACGCCGAAACAAATCCGTCTTCAAACTGGAAATACGATCGAGGAATAACAACCCATCCAGATGGTCGATTTCGTGCTGGATAGCCACCGCTTCAAATCCCCCTGCTCTTACAACTTGCTCATCGCTGTTGCGATCGAGAAACTGGACAACAATCTCCTCGGCCCGGTCAACGTTACCGGTATAGTCCGGTACACTCATACAACCCTCGCGCATGGTTTTCTGACCATTGCTATTTATGACTTCTGGATTGACCATGATCAGCAGGCCGTGATTGTGTTCCTTTTTACCGAGCTTACTGTGGGAAACATCGACGACTACCACGCGCAGGCTGGTGCCAATCTGCGGCGCAGCAACACCGACCGAATGGCCGGCATCAATCATGGTGTCAACTAGATCCTGAATAAGTATGTCGACCGTCGCATCGATCCTCTCGACTGTCGAGCAGACCTGCTTCAGGATCGGATCCGGATAGAGAATTATTGAACGAACAGGCATGGTTATAGTTCTACCGGAGTGATGGAGCGGACTGAAATATCGACGTTCATCTCGGTTTTGATGCCGTCCATGATTTCTTCGATTTCCTCCGGTTCCATTCCGTCCGGCAGGATTGCCTCGAGCATCATGACGTAGACCGGTCGTTCGTCAGTGCCGACCAGTTTGGTGTTGAGGTCGGTGATGTTGACATTGCGCTCACCAAGCTCTTTGGTGACGTGGTAGACGATTCCTGGTTTGTCCGAGCCGTAGACGGAAATCATGCAGATTTCACCTTCAATCTTCGCGTGCTTTTCGCCGCCCGGTTTAAGGGTGCGCAAAAAGACCGAGAGGCCGGAATCTTCCAACGATGAGAAGGCGTCACCAAAGCTCTCCCGGTCGGTGAATTCAGGATGAGCTATAATCAGAATCATAGCGAACTGGCCGCCAAGAATCGAACAACTCGAGTCGGCGATGTTGCAGCCGAGTTTGAATAGAGACTCTGTAACTTGTGAGACGATGCCGGGGCGATCTCGACCGATGATGGTCAGCGCAAAATGCTGCATGTGGAGGCTCCTTTCGCAGTCCGGAAAACTGAACGCTTATCTTACACGAAAGCAGAGGAAAAACTAGTGCCTTGTAAACTGTAAAGTATCGCAAAATTGCGCCGGGCTTTGGCGTGCCAGCAAGGCGCGGCCGAGGGCGCATAGCACCGCTATGTAACTGAAAGCCGAAACGCAGTTGGAGTGTCAAATGACAAGCAAGATGCGATAGTTTATGGTTTGCAAGGTGCTGGCGCGGGAAAGA
>JAUVAJ010000118.1 GCA_030591795.1 Desulfuromonadales bacterium
CCGATTATGACCAGGGCGCTCATCGCCAACAGAGTCTTTCTCGGCTTGTTTCTATTACGAGAAACCAGCTCTCGATAGGCATTGAAACCCTCGGGGAGATTTTGCAGACCGATAAGCAGAGCCAATAACGGCGCAACTGGAGAATTCAGGGCGACCAAGCCACCCAAAGCGATGGCCTCGGGCACATAATCCAACAGCATGCCGAGCAATTGTGGCGACTCTCGATGTTTTAAACCTAAAGATCGCTCGATAAGAAAAAAAGCCAAACCACCGGTCAGGATCATGGGGATGGCAAGCATGGAATCATTCATGCCTGCTATCCCCTCGGGAACTAATACAATCGTTACCGCACCTAAAAGAATACCCCCACCGAAGGCAATCAATAAATGCCGAAACTCATTCTCCAGCCAATCAGTTCGAATATGCTCAAAACTGGCTAGCAAACCACCTAGTGGAATACAGCTGCCGGCCGCACCGGTGAGAATTATAATGGTTAAAATATCAGACATATTTTTGAGATCCACCGTATCTGCTCACTGGTAGCTCACACAGAGATATGGCCTGAAATCCAATTACGCGCCTGTTCAAGTTCATTGAAAGCGAATTCCTTAACCTCGGCTTCAATAAAATGGCCACCAATTTTTTCAGCAATATTACCTATAGGTGAATCAGTAACAAATGCTACATGCGCCACTTTACGATGATGCTCTTTTATAAACCTGAAATGGGTGATCAGAGCGGCAAACGACGCCCAACCCGGAAATGACTGCACATGGATTATGATGCCATTCAACTTGCCTGCTTGCTTTATGGCCGGGTCAATTACCTTGGCGGCAGATTCAAAATCACTTTTAGTCAGCGCACCATCAGGCTCCAGAATCGCAATCCCATTCTCTTCGTCCAATTTAACGTTCAGCATGTCACACCTCCATATATTAAATAACCTGTGTCAATTATACCCGGCTAAACGTTGCGGTCAAAGAAGACCTGGGCAGATGATTTGAATTTATCTGTATTGTCCCGAACAAAAAAACCAGCTTGAACAAGTTTAAAATCTGTGGAAAGCGGCATGCTTGATTTTATTCCAGCAAATACAAGCGCTCCAGCAGTTGACACAGCATGAGAGCATTATAACCTTGTATCAATAACAACCCCGGCTGAAAGGAATTTCAGCGTGACGCAGGTTCTGCTCAAAAAATCGAAGTTGGCCAGGCTGATCAGTTTTCTGGCTACCCGAAAAAAAGTCGTCGGACCGGTGCGCTTGAGTCACAACCAGTTCAAATTCGCCGAAGTCAGCTCGCTGGCCGAGATGAGTCTCGACTACCTGCCGACCATCCTGCCGCCAAAAAAATATTTTCTGCCACCACATGAAAATCTGCTGCAGTACGATATTGCCCGGGGGCAGGAGATGCAGGCGGAGGTCGAAGTCGAGGAGTTGGTGCTGTTCGGCATCCACACCTGCGATCTGGCCGGTATTCAGTGTCTCAATGTGGTGCTTTCAGACCGGCCGCGAGATCTGCACTACATGATCCGTAAGCGCCATTTCACGCTGATCGGTCTGGAATGCAACGATTACTGCGACAGCTACGCCAGCTGCGCCATGCTGTTCAACCACCTGCCGAAAGGCGGTTACGACCTGTTTTTCTCTGAACTGGATGCTGGCTATGTTGTCGACATCAACACCCACAAGGGCGACCTGCTGGTTGAGGAGTCTAACCTGTTCAGCCCGGTCACACCTGCCGCACAAATGCAGTTACAGGCGCTGCGTAATAGAAAAAAACAAATTTTTAAAAGTGAAGTCCCGATCCGCTATCAGGATATCCCTCTGCTTTTCGCGGTGACTTACGACAGCGATGTCTGGGCGCAACTTGGCGAGAAATGCCTCGCCTGCGGCAACTGCACCAATGTCTGTCCAACCTGCTACTGTTTCGATGTCATGGATGAACCAGAGCTCGACCTGACCAAGGGGAGGCGCATCCGGGTCTGGGATTCTTGTCAGCATGAAGCCTTTGCCAAAATCGCCGGTGGTGAGAGTTTTCGTGCCGAGCGCCTCGAGCGCCAACGACACCGCTTTAACCGTAAATTTCGCTACCCGATGGAGCGCTACAAGCGGATGTTTTGTACCGGCTGCGGCCGTTGCAGTCGCACCTGTATGGCGCAAATAGACCTTAAAGAGACCCTCAACGCTTTACTGGCAGCACAAGGCTGACATGCAAACCATCGCCATCAATCATTCCAGCTACCAGATCAAACGCGGACGAATTGCCGAGCTGACCGATTTGACCAGGCTGGAGAAGCTCTTCCGAATTGTCCTGCCGGAAGATGAAATTCTCGACCACGACCCTGGTCAGTTTGTCGAGGTTTCACTGTTCGGCGTTGGTGAAGCACCGATTTCGCTCTGTTCTTCGCCAACCAGGCGCGATTCCTTCGAACTATGCATACGCAAGGTCGGCCGCTTGACCGCGGCACTACATCAACTCAAACCCGGCGACGAACTAGGCATTCGCGGCCCGTTCGGAGTCGGGTTTCCGGTGGTGCCGCTGCAAGGGAACGATATTCTGCTGATCGCCGGCGGCCTGGGAATTGCGCCTTTACGTTCGCTGATCAATTACATCATTGACAACCGGCGCGATTTCGGCAAGGTCGATATTCTGCTCGGCTGTCGCGAACCGGCGAGTATGCTGTTTTGCGCTGAACTCGACTACTGGCGCCAGCGGGTCGACATCAACTTCTGCTGCTCGATTGATCTGGCTGCGCCCGAATGGGCAGGCAACGTCGGGCTGATCACGGCGCTGATTCCCGGCGTCAGTCTCGAACCGTTAAAAACCATGGCCGTCATCTGCGGGCCACCGGTTATGTATCGTTGCGTAATCGATGAACTATTGCAGAAAGGGATCCCTGAAGCGCACATCTACCTGTCGCTTGAACGCCACATGAAATGCGGCCTCGGCAAATGCGGTCACTGCCAGATCGGTGACATCTACTGTTGCCAGGACGGCCCGGTGTTCAATTACCGCCAGGTGAAAACTATGCCAGGAGCAATATAATGGCGCAGCCTAAAGTTGCTTTTTTCGAGCTCGCCAGCTGCGAGGGCTGTCAGTTGCAGGTGGCCAATATGGGTGAACAGCTGCTCGACCTGCTGGAATTGATCGATCTGGTGGAGTTCCGCGAGCTGATGTCAGAACAGTGGCCGGGACGGATTGATATCGCTTTCGTCGAAGGGAGTCTGGTCACCGAAGAATCGGCCCAGCGCTTGTACGAGATTCGGCAGCGCAGCGACCTGCTGGTCGCCTACGGCAGCTGCGCGACCATCGGAGGGATCAACGGCATGAATAACCTTAAGCCGCTGACAGACGTTCAGACGGTTGTTTATGGCGACAAGTCAGACTGGTTCCCGGCGGCTAAAACCCGCGCGCTGCACCAGCTGGTCAAGGTTGATTATTTCATTCACGGTTGCCCGATCCATCCGGATGAATTCATCAGGGTGCTCAAGTCGGCACTGGCCGGATTGCCGTACCAGGTACCCGACTACGCGGTCTGTGTCGAATGTAAATTCAACGAAAATATCTGTATGTACGATAAGGGAGTGACCTGTCTCGGCCCGGTAACCCGCGCCGGTTGTGACGCCTGGTGTATCAACCACGGTAACGTCTGCTACGGCTGCCGGGGTCTGGTCAGCAACCCGAACCTGGCCGGGGCCGAAGCGGTGCTGCGCAGCTATAATCTGGACGCCAACCTGATCGCCAACAAGATGCTGATGTACAACGCCGCGCTGGAGCAGAAGCATGAGTAGAAATATTTCGCTCAACGTAGAATTTATAACCCGGGTCGAGGGGCACGGCCACATCGTCGTCGATGTGCAGAACGGCCAGCTGCTGAAAGCCGAGCTGCAGATCATTGAAGCACCCCGTTTTTTTGAAGCGATGCTGCAAGGTCGCTCGATCTTCGAGGCACAACACATCACCTCACGGATCTGCGGCATCTGTGCTTGCGGCCACAGCCTGGCTTCGATCCAGGCGGCTGAGAACGCCATCGGCTTCACCCCCAGCGAGCAGACGCTGCAACTGCGCAAGCTGCTGCTGCAGATGGAACTGCTCGACAGTCATATCCTGCATATATTCATACTGGTCGCGCCCGACCTGCTCGGCGTCGATAGTTTCATCGGCATGATGCAGGAGCATGCCGACACCGTAAAACGTGCCCTGCGGATAAAGAAGGCCTGCAACACGGTCTGTGATATCCTGGTCGGCCGCCATGTCCACCCGATCTCCTGTGTGGTCGGCGGCTTCACCAAACTTCCCGGTCCCGAGCAACTCGAAACCATGCACCGCCTGCTGGTGCAGATCCGCAACGAGCTGACGCCGGCCGTCGCACTGGTCACCGAATTCAAGTTCCCCGAGTTCACCCGCGAAACCGAGTACGTGGCACTGATCAGCGATGCCGCCGAGTACCCGCTGCTCAGCGGTGATGTCGGTTCAAGCGACGGCGTACACATGACAAAGGCAAACTACCGGTCAATCACCAACGAATTTCTGGTCGAACACTCCTCGGCCAAACATGCCCGACTCAGCCGCAACGCCTACGCCGTTGGCGCGCTGGCACGCTTCAACCTCAATGCCGACAAGTTGCACCCAGCGGCAACCACGGTGGCCAGCGAGCTCGGCCTGACCGCACCCTGCTACAAGCCATTTCTCAATACTTGCGCCCAGTTGGTCGAAGCTGTCCATTGCACTGAAACAGCGATCGAGATCATCGAACAGCTGTTGGCAAACGGGGTCGATCAGCATGAAGCGGTGATTGTCGGTGTCAATGAAAACCGGAGTATCCCGGTTCAAGCCGGTAGCGGTGTCGGCGCGGTTGAAGTTCCGCGCGGGCTTCTATTTCATCACTATACAGTCGATGATAAAGGAATTATCCAGCAGGCCAACTGTGTGATCCCGACCGGGCAGAACCTGCAGAATATCGAGGACGACATGCACCAGCTGGTGCCGGCTATCCTCGACAAAAGCGATGCCGAGATCACCCGGACGCTGGAGATGCTGGTGCGCGCCTACGACCCCTGTATCTCCTGTTCAACGCATTTCCTTCAAGTTGATTTCGTTGGCCGTTAAAGACTTGATTAACAATGTGTAGGTATGTCGAGATAAGGGAACACCCCCTGTGACCTAAAAAAGGCTGCCCCTTTATTCGCGGGGCAGCCCAGTCTGTAACATTGCATAAAATCTAAATTACGCTGTAATCATTGCATTTGGCTACTTGCGTAGCGGATCTGCTTTGTAGCCCAGGGCAGCCCAGTCAAGTCGCCCGGCATCACCATGGCAGTCCATGCAACCAAGTGTCTGCTCTTTGGGCACAACCATGTGATTGATGGGCCAATACATGATCGTTTCGGCGAAGTCAAATTTGCCGCTGTATGCTACGCCGCTTGACTTCATGGCGGTTGCAATCGATTTATTCCAATCGAAAGTCTTCCAGTAACCACCTTTACCGAACAGGTGCACCGTAGTGAAATAACTGTTTTTCACATCATACGGCTGTTTACCCGTGTGGGTCTTGAATGGAAATATCTTCGCCTTTTTATCAGCCTTGTCACCCAGCGGGTAGCTGAGCGCTGTGACTTTGGCGGGATCCATCTTGTCGCCCAGCTGGTAAACACCAGCCTGGCCATTGTACCAGGCGTAGGTTGGGGTTACTTTCTTACCCCAGGTGAAGCTGCCTTTTTTCTTGGCGAAGGATGGTTTACCGTATTCGTCCTTGACTGACTTCATTTTTTTACCAGCCGTGGACCAATCCCAGGACATCTTGGTCGGAACCTCATTGGCGAAGCTCGGGATATGACAAGCCTGGCACGCCACACGACCCATATGCTGATTGATCAGGGTCTCACTGTGAGGTTCTCCCTCATGGCAATTGGTGCAGCCGATTGGGGTCTGGTTGTTCGGCGAAGCCACCATGGCGTTGCCGGTTATAAAGTGATCATCGGTCTTGTGGCACTCCTGGCAGCTGAAGTCGGCACCGTCGGTGCCCATGTGCACGTCAATCGCGCGTGTGCCTTTTTTAAGGCTGCTGTCCAGATCACCATGCTTTATTGCGTCGCCGCCACCGCCGAAGAAATGGCAGTTGCCGCAGGTATCACGCGA
>JAUVAJ010000102.1 GCA_030591795.1 Desulfuromonadales bacterium
GATTGGTCGGCGGCTATTTTGGCGGCGATTATAATTCGCTCGGTGGCTACTATCTGGTTGGAGAGCGGGCCGCGCATGTCTGGGTCGAGTATCTCGATGAGCAGAGAATCTGGCAGCGCTATGATCCGAACCATCTTGCCATTCGCATGGAGTCGGGCTTGCTCGCCACCATCGGACAGAAGCAGCCCGGCTGGCGGCAGTTGATGGATGCCGTTGATTATTACTGGACCCAGGCGGTTATTACCCTCGATTTTGTCCGCCAGGTTGAAACGCTCAAGAGCTTGCGCCAACAGTATCGTGGTGTCGACAAACAGCGCCTGAAAAAATACGCAGTTGCAACGATTCTAATTGGACTGACAGTTCTGATTACATGGTTCATCTGGCGACGAAGATGGGGCCGACAGCTGCAACACAACCGGCTGGTCAGGCAGTTTATGCGGCGGATAGCAGCTCCGGGAAGCGGGTCGGTCGGTCTGTACACTTTGGCTGAACGCTCGGGTAATGCTGCGGCTCTCGATTTTGCCCGTCTTTACGGAGCGGCGCTGTATCGAGATCGGGAATTGACGACTCAGGAAGTTGCCGAATTGAAGCGGTTATTGAAAAAGATAAATCAGGATTGATCTGGCTGTTTGCGCCGGCGTCTGCGCGGTCGGCGCCGGCGTTCTGTCGGTTTTTGCTGCTCGCCAGATTGTTGCTCAGCCGGCTTACCGGCTTGCTCCAGCGCTTGTCTCCAGTTGGCGGCCAACTCTGCATCGCCTTCACCGGTCTGACACCATAGCTCATACAGTTCCAGCGCCTGCGGCGTGGCCGGGTGGCGTAAAAAGCGCCGCTCCCCTTTGCGGCCTCGGCCCAATTCAAAGCGGCGGAAGGCGAGGAACATTTCGCGGGCCTGATGGCGGATACCATGTGAAACCTGAAAGTGTTTTGTGTGCGGAGTGAGTGCTTCATTAGCCAGGTGCATGACACCGGCGAAGTCGATCTCACCCGCGTCGGCCAGCAGGCGGCGAAAGTTTTCGAGATAGAGGGCGGCGATGACCACCCCTTCGGTGATCGGCTTACCCGCAGAGGTTCGGGCATCGATCTGGTCGAGCATCCGGTAACAGTTCTCATCATTAAGAAAGTTCGGCAACAGGTGGGTCAGGATGCCGGTTTCACCGGCCTGGCGCAGAACAGAAGAAGCGACCTTGTGCCGGAACAGTTCCATCATCTCTTCGCGCAACCTGGCCGGTGAGGCGGTGGCGAGCAGATGCGCCTTGGTCGGGATCGCCTCGAGTGTTTCATGGTCAATCTCGAACTCGAGTCGAGCGGCAAACTCCAGGGCGCGCAACATTCTTACCGGATCCTCTTCGAAGCGGACCAGCGGATCGCCGATCATCCGAATCCGTTTTTCACTCAGGTCGCGCAGGCCGCCGACGTAATCGATAATCGAAAAGTCTTCAATATTGTAGAACAAGGCGTTAATCGTGAAGTCACGCCGGAAGGCATCTTCACGCGGGGTGCCGAATACATTCTCGGAAGCAAACAGTTGGGCCGCCGGATCATCCGGGATATCTGCTTCATCGGCCTGGCGGCGAAAGGTGGCAACTTCAATCAGTGTGTCACGGCCGAAGCGGATATGTGCCAGACGGAAGCGGCGGCCGACCAGGAAACAGTTGCGAAACAGCTTGCGCACCTGGTTCGGCGTGGCATCGGTGCCGACATCGAAATCTTTCGGTGTTCGTCCAATCAACAGGTCGCGGATGCTGCCGCCAACCAGATAGGCTTTGTGGCCACTGCGGTGCAGGCGATACAAAACCTTGATCGTCTCCTGATCAAACTGCTTGCGCGAGATCGGATGCTCGGAGCGGGTCAGGATGACCGGTTCGTTATTGATGGGTAATGGGTAGTCTGTTTTGCTCATTATTTATTAGCCCTTGGATAAACCGGGAATAATTTAGCAGATGTGTTGGAAAAGGGGAAGGGAGAAGGTCTTTGCCTCGACGATATATAAAAAACATATTGTTTACGGTTGAGGTGAATCGGCATAGAATGCCGTATTGTCATTTCGAACGAAGAGAGAAATCTGGTGGCGCGATTTTTAATACAGGAGGGGTGACTATTCAGCAGAACAGTGATGCATATGGTCTGCCGCCATTGCCTGCGTACAACGTTGCAACTTAACTTCCCGCAGTCAACAGCGGCAAACCACATGCTGTGCGGCTGCCAAAGCAGCTAAATGGATATCAGAACGGAAAGAAAAGATAATGAAAGCTCTGGCAAATTTTCTATTTGAAGTCGGCATGCTCAAGCGGACCCCGCGGACCGGGTTCCAGTTTCTTGGTTCCGGTAATGAGTCGGTGGCTGAGCATATTTTCCGAACGGCGATCATCGGCTACACGCTGGCCAAGATCGATGGTGAGGTCGATTCCGGCAAGGTGATGCAACTCTGTCTGTTTCACGATATTCCCGAGGCGCGGACCGGCGACCTGAATTATGTCAACAAGAAGTATGTTCAGGTCGATGAGGGGCGGGCGGTCGATGATCTGGCGAAGACGTTGCCGTTTGGTGATGAGTATAAGGCGACGATTGATGAGTTCGGAGCCCGGGAGACGCGCGAGTCGGAGTTGGCGCATGATGCCGATCAACTCGAGATGATTCTGGCGTTGAAGGAATACCGGGATCTAGGTAATCGTAATGCCGATGAGTGGTATCCATTTGCGGTGAAACGGTTGAAGAGTGCTTCGGCCAAGGAGTTGGCTGAAGCGATCTGGACTACCGATTCTTCGAGGTGGTGGTTTGATGATGATAGTGATTGGTGGATCAAAGGGAAAAAATAGCCCGGCTGATGAAAAACCTCCGTCTGCGGCGTTCCCTTTGCTCTCGTCACTGCGACGTAGCTGCCGCTACGCCTCGCTTCTTGATCTGCAGGCGCCTTGCATTCGGGCATTTTTGATCAGCCTTACAGTTGTTTTTTTCTCCCATGTGCAATCACCGAACAAAGCCGGTTCAGCCGGGGCCTTCGGGATAAAACTGTCTGAGTACGCAAAGAGCAAAGCGAATGAGGACGAGTTTTTTATCGCGCCGGATGTACCGACTGCAGAGAGGGGCATGCTCGCCATAGCTTAGGCGAAGGCTGGACCCGCAGGGTGATTACGCCGGGCGACTTTCTTTTGGTTACTTTTCTTTCGTGCGCACAAAGAAAAGTGATGCGCTGCTGGCGCCTCGGCATCATAAAAAAGTGTTGAGGTTTTAACTTTGAGAACAACCTTCGCCTGCCCGCTATAGCTTCAACGTCAGCGGGTGGTTGCTATCTGCGGTCTACTTTGGGTCAAGTTCCAGAATCCTGCCTGATCTTTTTCGAGCATTTCAACCCCGAGTGGGGCACAGAGTTTGGCAAAGTCAGTCGCAAATTCAGTGTCGGCTGTCAATGGCCGTGGCTGGAACAGTACATCGTGGTTGGCGACATTCAACGGCAATATCTCGGCTGAGCTTACCTCACCGCCTGCGAGGGTAACGCGAGCCAGTCCGCCGATTTTGGCGTTGCGGCTGTAGGAGCCGAAGGCGAAATTGCCGAGGCTATAATAGATCACGCCACCGTTATAAAATTCGACCCCTTGTAGCACATGCGGATGATGGCCGATTACGATCTGGGCACCACTGTCGATGGCGGTCCGGGCCAAGCGTTGTTGATAATCTTTTGGCTCAGTCATCAGCTCAGCGCCCCAGTGAAACGAGACCACAACATAATCGACGAACTCCCGCAGGCGGCGTACGTCCTTGCGGATGAACTCGGCGTAGCCGGGAGCCGTGCCGGGACGGTCAGTTTTGGCGTAGAAACTTTTCGGCAGGGTATTCGAGTAAGCGAGGAACCCGACCGAGCCATCTTTAGTGGCGAGGGCGGTCGGCCGACGGGCCTGCTGTAGATTTGCACCAGCACCGGTGTAGCGCAGGCCGTGTGGGCGTAGGGCGGCGATGGTGTCGGTGACCCCAATCGGGCCGAAATCGCCGATATGGTTGTTGGCCAGAGTCAGGATTGTTAACCCGGCCCGTTGCATGGCTGCCGCCGCTGCCGGATCGACTTTGAAAGTGTAGCGCTTGTCTGCAACCGGGTCTGGTTGACGGGTCAGTGGCGCTTCAAGATTAGCCATGGCGATATCAGCCGAGCGGAGGATGTCGGCTATGTCGCGGAATGGATAGTCGTAGCCGTGTTTGTTTACGGTCGCCTCGGCACTGCCGCCGAGCAACAGGTCGCCGGTGGCAACCAGGGTGATCGAGCCAGACTCCGCTGCAGCCGGCAGGGAAAACAACAGGAAAGTCAGACTGAGGATGACAGGTTTTATGCGGAACATATTCGGCAAATGACTCCAAGTGCGCTAAGCTATTGACGCTGAGTAACAGGGGTGTTAATAATATCTGCCTTATTTCCGCCAATACAAGGATTTTTTTATGATCGACAGTAAATTGTTGCGCGAAAATATAAATGACGTTCAGAGCCGCCTGGCAACCCGGGGCGATGGCCACGATATTTCGTGGTTTAATGACCTAGACGGCAGTCGCCGCGCCCTGCTCGGTGAAGCGGAAACTCTCAAGGCTGAACGGAATAAGGTTTCGGCCCTGATCGGCAAGACCAAAGACAAAAGCCAGGTTCAAGATGAAATTGTCCGGATGAAACAGGTCTCGGTCCGGATCAAGGAGCTCGATGAGGAGTTAAGGGGCATTGCCGATGATCTGAACGGACGTCTGCTACTGGTGCCGAATCTTCCGGATGCCGCCTGTCCGGTTGGTGCGTCGGAAGATGATAATGTTGAAATCCGCACCTGGGGTGATATTGAGCAGCGGGATTACGCGCCAAAAGCCCACTGGGACCTTGGTAAAGATCTCGGTATCCTCGATTTTGAGCGGGCCGGTAAACTCTCCGGTGCCCGGTTTTCGGTGCTTATGGGGGCCGGTGCCAGACTTGAGCGTGCCCTGATTAATTTCATGCTTAATCTACATACCGAGCAGCACAAATACGTTGAGGTTCTGCCGCCCTTCATGGTAAATAAAGACTCAATGACGGGGACTGGACAGCTCCCCAAATTCGAGGATGATCTTTTCCATGCCGAAGGCGTCGATCTGTTTCTGATCCCGACCGCCGAGGTTCCGGTGACTAATCTGCATCGGGACGAGATTCTTGCTGAAGCTGATCTGCCAATTTGTTATACCGCGCATACTCCCTGCTTTCGCAAGGAGGCCGGTTCACACGGCAAGGATACACGCGGCTTGATCCGTCAGCACCAGTTCAATAAGGTGGAGCTGGTCAAGTTTACCCGGCCGGAGGATTCGGATGTCGAGCTTGAGAAGTTGCTCGATAATGCCGAAGAGGTTCTCCGTCAGTTGAAACTACCGTATCGGGTCGTCGATCTCTGCAGTGGTGATATCGGTTTTTCCGCAGCTCGAACCTTTGATATCGAAGTCTGGCTGCCGGGACAGGAGACTTACCGGGAGATTTCATCCTGCTCCAATTTCCGGGATTTTCAGGCGCGACGGGCGTCGATTCGCTATCGTGCTGAAGGTGGCGGGAAACCGGCTTTCGTGCATACGCTAAATGGTTCAGGTTTGGCAGTAGGTCGTACGCTGCTGGCGGTTTTAGAAAATTATCAACAGGCTGATGGCTCGGTGTTGATTCCCGAGGTGTTGCGCCCTTACATGGGTGGCCTGGAGCGGATTACCGCATAGCTAAATATTCGGAGGAGTGGTCGAGAGGCTTAAGGCGGCGGTCTTGAAAACCGTTGAACGCAAGTTCCGTGGGTTCGAATCCTACCTCCTCCGCCATTTTCAAGTTTGTCCCGGTTTCAAGGCGGGACAAACGCTGTCAGTGGCAGCAAAAATTGGGTTGACCTTTTTGTTGGTTTGCCTGATTATACCGAGTTCTTGTTTTGTAGGGATACGGAGAGGTGACCGAGAGGCCGATGGTGGCGCCCTGCTAAGGCGTTGTACGGGCAACCGTACCGAGGGTTCGAATCCCTCCTTCTCCGCCATTCCTTTACTTAACAAGAAGCAACGAGGGGGGAGAAGGTAGTTAATTGTTGAGAATACTTAAGCTTTTAGCAATAGGTGTGATCTCTCTTTCTCTACTGGTCAGTGGTTGCAGTCAGACCGAAGAAGAACCGGTAGTGAAGACGGTGAAGAAGAGTTCTTCCCGCGTGCTGGTGCCTGATGATGTCCGTGGCCAGTGGAAAGCGGTTCGGATCAAGGTTCTCGATAAGTCAAATGCCAGAGAAGAGACCTACACTATAGATCTCGGTTACGAATTCACCATTGCCAAATCCGATGTTAAGATCCGGGTCAAAAACTTCCTGCCGGCTTTTGTCATGCAGGGCAGGATCATGACCTCGGCCTCGAATGATTTGCGCAACCCGGCGGCCCAGATCGTTGTCTCAGAAGCGGATCAGGAAATTTACAAGGGGTGGCTGTTCAGTCGTTTTCCGGGTACCCACACTTTTCAGCATGAACGGTTCAGTTTCTCGCTGGTAGATTTTATACCAAACAAAGAAAAAAAGGGTTGACAGTAACTCTTATTTAAGAGATATACAGTACCCTCTTTATTGCGCCGCTAGCTCAGCTGGATAGAGCGTCTGACTACGGATCAGAAGGTCGGGAGTTCGAATCTTCCGCGGCGCGCCA